>JAHDII010000078.1 GCA_020630895.1 Saprospiraceae bacterium | reverse complement strand
AACAATGCTAAACAAGAATATTCTTATTCTATTTTTTTTGATATTATCTATCGGACAAATTGATGCTCAAATTATAACAGATAGACCCGACCAAACAGAAAGTTCTTCTACTGTAGGTAAAGGAAATTTACAAATTGAAAGTGGTATTTTAGTAGGTTTTGAAAATGGTGTTTCTTCTTCTACTCGACAATTATTAGCTCCTACAACTTTATTAAGATATGGAATTACTCCAGGAATTGAATTGAGAATGTTAAGTCAATTTGAAACATTAAAAAATGATAGCCAATCGATTCAAGGAATTAGTGATATTGAAATAGGAACAAAAATTCAATTGATCAAAAGCGAAACTAAAAATATTGAAATGGCTTTTTTATCACATCTTCTTATTCCTACAGGAAGTAAAGAATTGACATTAGGAAATTATGGAACCATTAATAAATTATCTATATCCCATGAATTGAATGATAATTTGGGAATCGGTTATAATGTAGGATATAATTATTTTGGAGAATTAAAAGGAGATTTAACCTATTCTGTAGCTCTTGGAATTGGTGTAAATGATCGAGTAGGAATATATTTTGAGCCTTATGGTGAACTTGCCAATTTTGAAAAATTCATCCTCAATTTTGATACTGGATTTACCGTACTAGCAAATGAAAATTTACAATTTGATTTTTCTTTTGGAACAGGAATTACTCAACGAATGAATTATATTTCTGTGGGTTGTAGTTGGCTGCTCCAAAGAAAAAAAGATGATGAATAATAATTAAACTTTATTCATTGCAAAATTAAAAGGTGCAAAGCACCTTTTAATTTTGCAATTTCCAAATCCAATTTCCGTTGCCATCTGCATAACCTAATTTATCTCCTTGCTCAATCGTATAAATTCCGAAATTAGAAAAAGTAGCAGGTTTAAATAAATCATTAGTGGGTTCTAAAAGTACTTCTCCTTCTGCTGAAGCCAAACCATAAAATGTTGATGGAGCGGCATAATAACTTCCATCTTTATTTTTTTTAATAGAATTATATTTTGGTGTAATTACTGTATTGCCGTTTGTATCTATTAATTGCGTATAACCATCTTTTTTACAAATAGCCACTCCATTTTTAAATGGAGAAATATAAGCATATCCCTTTTCTGAACCTCGATAATTGACTTCATTTATTTTTTTAAAATAATACGCATCTGTGTAATTCGTTTCATCAATAAAAGTTCTTTTTCTAAAAATTAAAATACTATCTGAATAACTCACCAAAGCAATATTTCCTGATGAAGAAAATAATTTTTCTCCTTGAACATTTATTAATGTATTAATATTTCTATCCTCTTCATCTTTTTGAGGTAAGATTGCAACATCATTTTTAAAAATAGCAGGACCATTAAAATATAAAGTATCAAAAACAGGAGTGCCACTTTCATCTAAAAATTTCCATTTTCCCCCTCTATATTCTTGAACAGCAATTTTACCTTCATACATTTTAAAAATGTTATACATTTTTACAGGAATAATTTCTTGTCCAGATAAATTAATTAATCCAAATCTTTTATTTTTTTTCACTTTAGCATAACCGTTACAAAAAGGATCAATATGATCATAAGTAGGAGCTAAAATTTCTTCTCCTTTTTTATTAATTAATCCCATTGGACCAAATTCTTTATTTTGAACTATTGCTAAACCATTGGTATCAAAAGGAAAAATTAATTCATATTTTGTAGGCAGTAACATAAAATTATTTTGAGAATCTATAAGTCCTGTTTTTCTTCCTACAACAACTCTTGCAAAATTTTCATTAAAATCAAAAGCTAATTTATACATGAAGGGAATTTTTATATTTCCTTGTATATCAACAAAACCATATTGATCATTTTTTTTCGCTCGAATTAAACCATTATTAATATTTCCTAATACTTTAAATTCAGAATTTTTAAAATATTCTTTTCCATTTTTATCAATAATAATTGAAGTAGAATCATTAGTAGCTAAAGCGTAACCTTCATTAAAATCTGTTAATTGATCATATTGAAAAGGAATTACAACATTTTCATTTTCATCAATAAAACCATATTTATTTTTTTGAGCTACTTTTCTTTTATTATCTTTTACTTCACCAACAAATTGATATTTATTTTTTAAAATCATTCCTCCTCCGGCATCCATTACATATCCAGATAAATTATCATTTTTATGAATTAATAAATAATTATTATTTTGTTTTTGATAATTAATTCTTGAATATTGGTGAGGAAGAATAATATTTTCATTGATATCAATAATACCTCCTTTATCATTTTTATAACTTACAATTTTTTCATTTTTCATATTTTCTAAAAAATCATAAGTGGGTTCAATAACAATATTTCCTAAAGAATCTAAAACGCCCCATTTAGCTCCCTCTAAATATAAAGAAGTAATGACTCTCCAACTTTGATTTTCTAAATATTCAAAATTAAAATCTTTAACAATATCTTTAGTTCTTCCAATTTTTTGCCATTTTTTTTCATGCTTATCTGTCCATGTTCCTCCTACAGCAAATCGTCTATATCCATTTTTTGATTTATCAATAAAAGAAGCTTTGAAAGTTTCTCCATTTTTATTTTTCACAAAATTTCCATTGATGTCCAATAAAACAAAATCTCCATTTGCCAAAATAGCCACCATATTTCCCATTCCTCTATACAGGAAATCTGAGAATCTAAAACCAATAAAATATGTAGAATCAGATAAAAATTTTCCTTGGTTCCCATCAAATAATAAAAAAGGATTTATTCTCCAATATCGCTGTGTAATGACATCCAAAATTTCAGGTCTATTTTTATCTTCAGGTGTTTGAACAATAGAGAAATGAGTGTTTTTAACTTCTACAGGACGGTAGATGTAGTTGCTCTCTACAGTATCTCTATTGATATGTTTAAAAGCATTTCCTTTCTTATCAGGATCATATATCCAAGCATAATTTACATTAGGAAAATCAACCGTTCTTGAAACATTTAAAGTTTGATTTGATTTGATTAAAGAAGATGTATTATATCCAATTCTAATTTTAAAAACTTCAGCGAATTCATTGACACTAATAACATTTTGCTCGTCATCTATATGGAAGATTATAGTAGATTTATTTTTTTGACATTTAATCGTATTTCCTGCTACAACAATACTTTGGTATTCTTCTGGAATAATCGTTTTAAAATTTTTATTAACAAGACCAAAACCTTTTAAAGTATGTATTTTATACATTTGATCTTCTTTTAAATATTGAATATTACTATAAATACATACAACAACTTCTTTTTTATTTTTAATATCAAAAATGCCTTGTACCCCATTATTATATACTTTATAATAATTTTTATCTCCCTTTTTCAATAATACAACTTGATCATAAACGGGAGGTATAGCTACTTCACCTTCTTTATTAATTAAACCTACTTTATCTTCTTGATAAGCTTTAAAATATTCATCATTAAAGTATTCAAATCTGGAAAAATCATGTTGCAGTTTAACAATTTTATTTTTTTCTAAAGAAAATAAATGAGAAGTATTATATCCTTCAACTAATTCTAAATAATAATTAGATAAAAATTTTATTTTTGAATATTTCGGTTTAAAAATAACTTCTTTCGTTTGATGGTTCACTAAGCCCCATTTATTGTTTAATGTTACTGATGAGTACACATCATTTTGAGGACAAATAGAATCATAATCATTAATTATGGTTTGTTGCCCTGTTTCTAAATTTACAACTCCTTTATTTTCTTCCGAAATAAAATAAATAATATTTTTTGCATTTGACTGATATAAAGCATTATATTCAAATGGAAGAACTTTTATTTTATTTTTAATAATTCCCCATTTTTCATTTTCTAACGTAGCAAAAAAATAATCATTCTTATTACTTTCTATTTTTGTATAATGATTTATAGGTAATTGTAATTCTTTATTTTTTCTATCTATAACGTTTAATGTACCATCCAATAGAGTAACTTTGTAATAGTCACGATTTAATCTTTTAATATCATTATATTGAGGTTCACAAATTATATTACCTTGCAAATCTACTAGACCTACTTTATCATCTTGGATGATATATATTCCCCAAGGCGTTCTTTTTCCAATTCTATCATAAACAGGCTCTACAGTAACGGCACCTGTTGCTGCGTCTAACAAGCCCCATTTTCCTTTTTCTTTTATGGGCAATAAAGTTAAAGGATTGTTTTGTGCTATAATAAAAGATGGAATCAATATAATAACAATGAAAATAAATCTTTTCATAATAAAAGAGTTTAAAGATTCCAAGGTATTTAAACCAATAAACACCTTGGAATAAAATCAAAATAAAACGAAAAAATTTTATACTAATCCTTCAATGATAGTTTTTAATTCTTCTAAAGAGGCGATAGCATTTTCTTTATGATAAGTCATTTTAAAAGTATAATGACTATTTTTTGCTTCTTTAATATCATCAACTAAAACTTCAAATTCTGTGGCAGAAATGGTAGCAAATTTATTCCCTGGTAAAATAGCAACCATTTTAGTTTTTCCTTTAGGATCTATTCTTATACTTGACCATTGATTAGGAGGATAACACACCACATTCCTATCATTATAAATCATATACACTGTAGTGAATTGTTTAGCTCCTGGAATTTTTACTCCAAAATCAAAATCTGCTAAAAGAGGAATAAATTCATCGTCTTTCATCATTAAATCATAATTATAAATACCAAAACCATTCACTGAATAAGAACGAATAAAATCTGCTTGAGTTTCAGCTAAAGCTTGCATATCTTCATAAGTTACTTTATTCTCTTCATACTCTTTTAATTTAGAATTATATTCTGCCATAGATTTTTTAAAATCATCATTACTTTGGCTAGGGCAAACTACAGAAGTAAATTCTTTAAATTTATTTCTCAACTTCAATTGATATAAATTACTTTCCTTGATAGGATCTACTTCTACAGCATCCCAATTTTCTTCATACACCCATTTATTTTTTGCAGGATCTTTAGTATCATCACTTCCTGCATATTGCCACATCACTCCATTCATTTCTTTGAGTTCTGGAAAATTTTTCAGATTAATATCAAATTCTAAAACAGGTTTATTTTTATCAAACTTATATGGCTTAATAGGTGTTGCTTTAGGTTTGTTTTTTTCAACATATTTTAGAGCTTTCGCTTTATTTTTGTTTTTCTCTACTTGGGAAAGCCCTTTATTTAACCATTGTTTATTTCCTTCATCTAAACGCCAAGCATCATATTCGCCATCATTTTTGTATGAAGCTAAATTAACTTTAAGAGCTTTATCTTCTGCAATAAAAATAGCTTTTGCACCAGAACCTTCTTCTTGGTTTGCTACTTTTCCTTGAATATCAAACATTCCAGCAGATTGCATAAATCCTGTACTTCCATCAGGAGCCGTCATTTGCATGGGAATACCACTAGCTAGAATATCTCCAACATCATGATATTCTTTAAAATCAATTATCACCTCACCTTGAATGATATTTCCTTGCTCATCAACAAAAGCATTAGCAGGAATTTCAATAGAAGTTCCCGTTTCTTTAATTTCAATCACTTGTGCTTTTTGAGCATTAATCGTAAAAGATTGTAAAGGAACATCTACATTTTCTAAAGGAGGCTGAACTGTTGTTTTTGTAGCATAAGCATTAGGAGCCAAAGGCTTAGTATTAATATTTTCCGTATTTGGAGTGTTCAGTGTGTTCTCAGATGTTTCGTTTTGTGTTATATTTTGGCATGCGTAAAAGAAAGTAGTTAATAAAAAGAGCGTAAATAAATTTTGAATCTTCATGGTGTAATATTTTATGAATAAATTATATATATTAGATGCGGCAAATGAGGTAATCGTTGCATCTAATACATATAATGCATACTTTGCAAAAAGTAACAACACAAATAATTATTAATTGTTTTTTTTATGTTTGACTCACTTTTATATATTTTTATTTTTTTGAATTGCTCCATTTTTTCTTATGAAAATGAAGAAAAATTTAGAGAAATTAATGTTCCTGCTGAATATATAGAGGCTTGTGAAACAGGAGAAGGAGAATGTTTACCCATTATCATTCAACGAAAAACAACGAATGAAAAAATAAAATTAGTAATGCCTATGGGTGGTACATTTACTTCTATATATTTATATGATGCCCCCTATAATTTAGATGAAAAAGCAAATCCTTTATTAGAAGGAACTTATTATTTTCAAGATAAAGAACGCCCTGTTTTTAATTTAACTGAAATTAAAGATGGTCGATATGTGGTTCATATGTTGGCTTGTGGCTTAGGCGGTTTCTTTTCTATAGAATTAAAAACGGAAACAAAAAAATGAGATTTTTAATTATTCTATTATCTACTTTTTTAATATGGAGTTGCCATACAGATTCTAACGAAACACCTCAAAAAAAAGGAAAGGATCGTTTAGTAGAATTGGTTCCTGAACCTGATAAAGAATTGAGATTAGAAGCAGAAAAAAAAGAACAACAAATTCAAAATATTAGAGAAAAATTTAATCAAATTATCCAAATTAAAGATTGGACAAAAATTGAAACAAAAGAACTTTTAGAAAGTACTGAAGGTGGTGAAGCCAATTATTATTATCAAGGAGATCAAATTAAAAAAATTGTAGTTCGATATTTTGGAGAAACCTTTCGTCAAATACAAGAATATTATTTAGATAATGATGAATTGATTTTTGTTTATCATAAATTTTATAGATACAATCGTCCCATTACTTGGGATTCTTTAGCGATGAAAGAAAATAATGATGATCAAGTTTTTGATTTTGACAAATCAGAAATTATAGAAAAACGAAGTTATTTTAATAAAAAGAAAATGATTCAACAATTGAACCAACCTATTACTGACACAACACTGTCTCAATATAATGAAGGAGAAATTTTAAATGATTATAATAAGTTGATGCAACTTATTACTCAATAATCAATATTATTCTAATAGACTCTTAAAAATAAAACAATGATGAAAAGAAGTACTTTTTTTCTGATATTTTTTTTTATCGGATTTTTGATTTCTAAAAATACATTAGTTGCTCAATCTATTTCTGGCTGGAAAAAACTTTTTGGTGGCTCTCACCATGACGCTGCTCATTCTTTACAACAAACTAAAGACGAAGGATATATTATTGCTGGAGGTTCTGTATCCAATGATGGAGATGTGGGAAATAATTATGGAGAACATGATGTTTGGATTTTTAAATTAGATATGCATGGAAATCTTGAATGGGAAAATAATTATGGTGGTTCAGGAGCAGATTTTGCCTATTCTATACAACAAACAACAGATGGTGGATATATTATTGCTAGTAGATCTACATCCAATGATGGAGATGTGGGAAATAATTATGGAGAATATGATGCATGGATTATAAAATTAAATATCGAAGGAGAAATCGAATGGGAAAAAAATTATGGAGGTTCAAAATCTGATTATGTTTACTCTGTCCAACAAACGGAAGATGGTGGATATATTATTGCAGGTAATTCTAATTCTGATGATGGAGATATTGGAAATAATTATGGAAGTTATGATGCTTGGATTTTTAAACTCAATAGCGACGGAAACCTTGAATGGGAAAATAATTATGGAGGATCAGATTTAGATCATATCAATCAAGTACAACAAACGGAAGATGGTGGATATATCCTTGCAGGATGGACTCAATCTAATGATGGAAATATTGGAGATAATTATGGAGAGTATGATGCGTGGATTATAAAACTCAATACCTCAGGGAATCTCCTCTGGGAAAAAAGTTATGGAGGATCTAGTTTAGATTATGCTCACTCTATTCAACAAACAACAGATTATGGATATATTGTTGGAGGATGGACTCAATCTAATGATGGAGATATTGGAGATAATTATGGAGAATATGATGCGTGGGTGATAAAATTAGATAATGAAGGAACTCTTCTATGGGAAAAAAGTTATGGAGGATCAAAATCTGATTATACCTACTCTATTCAACAAACAGAAGATGGTGGATATATTGCTGCTGGTAAATCTGCTTCTGATGATGGAGATGTTAATGATAATTATGGTCAATGGGATGTATGGGTTTTTAAATTAGACAGCGAAGGAAATCTTGAATGGGAAAATAATTATGGAGGTTCTAGCTTAGATTATGCTTATTCTGTCCAACAAACAGAAGATGGTTCTTACATTTTTGCTGGGCATACTGCATCTAGTGATGGAGATATTCCTTCTGGAAGTTATCAGGGACAAAGAGATTGTTGGGTAGTTAAAATAAAGCCTATTTCTACAGAAGTATCAGAACCCCATTCTAACTCTAAAATAATGATTGCACCAAATCCTTCCAAGGGTAAATTTATCATGAATATAAATCCTTCAATTGAATCTGTTGATATAGAAATTTTTGATATTTTAGGACATTCTATTTATATTCAAAATGATATTTCTAACACTCTCGAATTAGATAATATTCCAAAGGGAAATTATTATATTCATATTAAAAACGAATATTATTTTTGTATTAAAAAATTAATTATTTTATAATAATATGGATCAATTACTTTCTATTCTTTTTTTGTTTTCTAGCTTAGGTGTAATCAATGGTTTTTTAGTCGCCCTTTTTATTTTATCTGGAGACAAACGAAATATATCTGAAATATATTTTTCAGGTTTATTAATAGCCATTTGTTTAAGAATAGGAAAATCTGTTTATCTTCATTTTTTTGAAGATATTGATAGGTTTATTTTACAATTAGGACTTTCTGGTGGATTAGTTATTGGTCCTTTTTTTTATTTAACGATTTTCTATCCTTACAGAAAACAATTTTCATAAAAAAGACCTCTGGCTTCTTGCAGTTCTTTTATTGACAATTATTACTGCTGGAATCATTTATCCTTATAGAGATTTTCCTCAATATTGGAGTCAATATTTTATACATATCATTTATTCTGTTTGGGCTTTTTTTCTTCTTTTAGGTTTATATGAAAGTAGAATTATTTTAAAAAAATGGATTCAAAACCCTAGAAATCGACCACGACAAGAAAACTATTTAGTTGGTTTAATTTCAGGAATGTTATTCATTTCTCTAACTTATTTTTTTGCTATGTACATCAATGGAATTACTTATATTTGGGGAGCTCTTAGTTTTTCTTTAATTTTTTATGTATTGTTATTTCATCGGCTCAAAAATCGTTATTGGCGTTCACAACCTAGCACCCTACCCCATGCTACAATAAATAATAATGATATTATGAAAAAGATAGAACTCGCAATGTTGCAACAACAATTATTTAAAAATCCAAAATTAAAACTTGAAGATCTTGCTGGTCATATAAAAATAAATAAACATCAATTATCCAGAATCCTAAATCAAGAATATCCTAATGGTTTTTCACAATATATCAATCAATGGCGTGTAGAAGAAGCAAAAAAATTAATGGGACAAAAAGATGAACTTTCCTTAGAAGGAATTGGCTATGAATCTGGTTTTAATTCTAAATCTTCATTTTATGCTACTTTTAAAAAAGTAGTAGGAAAAACACCTGCTCAATTTAAAAAATCATTAGAAACAAATATTCATTCCTGATTTTAAGGTTTATTAGGATATTTTTAAGTCCAATTTTATAATTTTATACTTATTCGGATTAAAAAAACAGGTTTTCAAAGAATTTCCAGTTTATCATTGTAGAAAAAAATTACGATGATAAAATTTAATTTATTTCCCATTTACTTATTCTTATTTTTTCCTGTAATTATTTCTGCTCAATCAGAAACAGATTTAATAAAAGAAACATTAAATTATTATATAGAAGGAACGAGTTACAATTATCCAGAAAAAATAAAAAAAGCATTTCTCCCTGGTTGCGATATGTATTTATACAATAATGCCGATACTTTAATGGTAATGTCCCCAGAACGATATGCTTCTTTTTTCAAAAAACATACTCCTGGAAAATTTAATGGTCGAACCTCTAAAATTATATCTATTGATATTGTCATGGACATTGCTTATGTTAAACTTGAAGTAACCAGTTCTTCATGGCTAAAACGATTTTATGATTTAATATTATTAAAAAAAATAGAAGGAGAATGGAAAATTATTTCTAAAGCTGCAACAGCAGAACCTATTCCTCTAAGTGATAAAAAGTTACGCCCTCTACCTCAAAAAGAAATTATTTTAGATAGTTTGAATCGACCTTGGAGTATGGCTTTTATTTCAGAAACAGATGTTATTATTGCTGAAAAAGATGGTCATTTATTACGAGTAAATTTAGAAACGAAAGAACGTAAAATTATTAAAAACACGCCTAAAGATGTCGCTCGTTCTATTTTAATTGATACTACAAAATATAAGAAGGGGGTATTTTTTCCTTCAGCACATGGAAAAACACTGAGCTTTAATGCAGGTTGGTTTCAAGTATTATTAGATCCTGATTTTAAAACCAATCATTACATTTACATTTCTTATGCGGCTGAAGATTCAAAAAGACGAAGTACTACAAAAGTAATAAGAGCGGAGTTGAAAAATGATCGCCTCACAAAAATTAAAACACTCTTAGTCGCTTCACCTCATAGCGATGGATTATTTCATTATGGAGGTGGAATGACTTTTGGAAAAGATGGAAAACTTTATATTTCTGTAGGAGAACGGAACCTGTATGAACACCTCAATCCAGAATTACCCCTTTCTCAAGATCTTAAGGATTTACGAGGAAAAATATTTAGAATAAATTCTGATGGAAGTATTCCTCATGATAATCCTGATTTTGGTGCTGATGCTGTTAAGGGTTTATATGCCATAGGCATAAGAGCAACACAAGGTTTAATTACAAATCCAAATGATGGTACAATATGGTTTACCGATCATGGAACGATACAAGGCGATGAATTGAATATTTTACAAGAAGGAGCGAATTATGGTTGGCCTTATAAAACAAGTGGAAAATATAGATCTAAAAATTATAAGCCTCCATTTTCAAGTCAGCTTATTTTTAAAGATCCGATTCATTTTTGGGATCAAACTATAGCACCAACAGGTCTTTGTTTTTATACAGGGAATGAATTTCCAATGTGGAAAGGAGATTTAATGATTCCAGGATTAAGTAAAGGAAACCTTTGGAGAGTTTCTTTACAAGGAGAAACAGTAATTAGTGTAGAAGAATTATTCATTCATGATCGACATCGATTGCGAAAAGCAATAATGTCTCCTAGAGGAAAATTATATCTTTTAAGTGATGAAGAAAATGGCAAATTGATTTTAGTAAAAAATGGGAATAAATAAGACGAGGAGCGTTTCAAAATGATATTCTATATTAGACTTTATTATTGATTTAAAAAGAAAGATTATAAAATTATAATCTTTCTTTTTAAATTTACAAGGAAGTTGTTTTGAACAATTTCTATTTCAAGAATACTCTAAATTTCAATAATAAAATTATTAGAATGTTAAATTTTTTCAAAAAACTTTTTTCAAAAGAAAATGACAAGGTTGAAAAACCTATCATAACAAATTGGAAATATCCTGGAGATATTGAAATATTTGATTCTCCCATTAAAAATATAGAAAAGAATATTCATCCTAAAAAGGAAAACACAATAATGGATGATTTAATAGAAGAACTTGATTATAGACATCAAAATTCTGAAATAGAAATTAAAAGAAGGGTTAAAGCATATAATACTATTGGAGAATTAGGGAATAAAGCTCAAATTGCTATTCCTACTTTAATAAAAAAAACATTCAGCAACAATAAACAAGAAAGAAAATACGCTGCTGAAACTTTAGAAAAGATAAATCAGCAATGGGCAAAA
The DNA here is from genome assembly GCA_020630895.1 of Saprospiraceae bacterium. Taxonomy (GTDB): domain Bacteria; phylum Bacteroidota; class Bacteroidia; order Chitinophagales; family Saprospiraceae; genus JAHDCE01. Next base: position 762 of record JAHDII010000078.1, on the reverse strand, counting down.
ACTTCTTTTGCTCAAAAAGAAATTTCTTTTTTAATTTATAAATTAAAAAAAGATCAAAATGTTGCAAACAAGTCTTCTAGAATACTTATAGATATAGGAGATTCGGCAATGGAACAATTAGTTCAAGAACTGAACCATCAAGGAAATAATGATCCTTATTATGAATACAATATTATTAAAACAATTCATGATTTTAATCAGAATAAATACATTAATGACATTTATCCTATTCTAACAGATAGATTAAATAAAACCTCTAATATTCAATTACAAGAAATAGTAACAGATACTTTATCTCTTAAAAAAAATTTAGAACAAGAAACACTATTTATTGCAATAGATGTATTAAACAAATGTAAAACACAAAAATTAAAAGAAAAATTAGTTCATTTATTAGGAAAACAAACCGAAAAACCAGAACTCATTATTTTACCTTTGTTCAATTGTTTAGCTGATGAAAACTCTTCTTTAAGAGAACAATGTATTTCTATTTTAGCGGCTATAGATCATGAAATGTTAGATGAACTTTTAAGTACAATAATTGAAGGAGAAGGCAAAGTAAAAAATAAAGATTTAGAAAAAGTTTTTAATAAAATTGATTTTTGGACCAATAATGATACCGAATCTTTTAGAACTTCTGAAGGTTCTTATTATGATAATATTTCGTGGTATAATTTAGAATTGAATAAAGATTTAGAAAAACCTATATTACTTCTTAATTCTGTTTTAGAATTATATCAAATAAAAAAGAAAAATACTTCC
>JAHDII010000077.1 GCA_020630895.1 Saprospiraceae bacterium | reverse complement strand
ATAAAAAGGATGTCCTTTTTCTAGATAAAAAAATAAAAAATAAATGAAAAAAATAATAAAGGAAATAGCAATTAAATATATCCAAAATTTTATATTTTTTTTATGAACAATATCATAAATACAAAAATACAAAAATGGCAAATAAGGAATTATGATGGTTTCCTTACTAATAAATCCTAAAAAAAAAGAAATAGAAATTAAAAACGAAGCAATAAAATATTTTTTTTGTAATGCTCCAAAATAATAAAAATATAAAATAATATATCCTGAAAAACCAAACAACATAATTAAAGTATCTGCCATCATTTTATCAGAATAATAAATAACCCAGGTACTTAATGTAAAAATGCTAAGAGCAGAATATTTAATAGTTTTATTTTGTTTTTTCAATGTTATTAGAAGTAATAACATTGAAAAAAATGTAGCGAATAATGAGGGTAAAGCAGAAGCATGATCATTCACTCCAAATAATTTATAAAATATGGCACTAAAAGTAATTAAGCCCCAACGATAGGTGTAGTGATCTGATGTGAGTTCAAAATTTCCTTGAGCTAATTTTTGTGCTTGTTCAGCATAAAAAATTTCGTCATAGCCATAAAAACCATGATAGCCGAAAATATGATATAAAATGACTAAAGCAAATAAAAAAAGAAAAAATAAAATATCTAAATATTTATTTTTTAATATCATAATTGTAAAAATAAAATAACCGCCTAGGTTTTACCAAAGGCGGTTATACCATTTGCAAAAAATATTTTTTATTTTTTATTTTGTAATTCTTGTAATATTTGATCTGCTGGTTTCCCTAAATTTTCTAAAGCAAATTTTGCATCTTTTGCAAAATCATTATTAGGATATTCTTTTAGAAAAGAGGTATAAACCTTTTTAGCTTTATCTAAATTTTTTAATTCATTTTCATTTAAATAGCCTACAAGGAATAAACAAGTTGCAGCTTTTTCATGGTTAGGATATTTTCTATGTAATTGTTCGCAAGCGGCTTCTGCTTCTTTAAATTTTCGTACAGAATTTGCTAATTCGTATGTTTTATACAAATACTCAGGAGATGTTTTTTCATCTTCCAAAACACTAGAATACAAAGTATATAAATCAATTAATTTACCTGCTTTAGCAGGATTTACTCTTGTTTGTAAAGAATCTAAAAAAATATCACTATCAAGAACTTCTTGTATATAGCCATCTAGCGTTTTATTATCTGTTCTCATAGATTTTGCTTTTGCTGCATATTCATGATCAGGAAATCCTTCAGCAATACATTGATAAAAAACATTAGCCATCTCTACATTTCTAAAATCATTCTTATATGTTTCAGCTAATAAAAATAAACTATTAGGAGTAGCACTAGAAGAACCATAATTCTTTACAGCTCTACTCAATCCATCTATTGCTCCCCTTTTATTATTTGTTTTTAATAATTTTGATGCTCCTCGATATAAATATCTACCATTCCATTCATCATCATTAGGTTTTACTTTAGTATATTCGTTGTATTTCGCTACCAAATTATTAATATTATCAACGGTAGGAGATTCTTCAACTGTTTTTTCTAATTTTATAATATCATTAGCAATAGCAATGCCTGGATCTGTTTCACAAGAAGATGTAAGTATAGCAATAGACAGAAATAAAATTATTAATTGTTTCATTTGTTCATTATTTTTATGAATACTCTATAAAATGAAATAGTTGATACAATTGATTCAACTATTTTAGAGTACAAAATTAAGCTACTTTTTAAAAAAATAAGAATGAAATACATATTCACTTTATTTATCATCATATTATTATCGTTTTCTTGCTCTAAAAAGAGTCAATTTTTGGATTCTAGTCAAATTGAGATGGTAGAAAATCCAGAAAATTCACATCCTCCTTGTAATCAGTGGAAAAATTATGTCCCAGATACCTCAAAATTATATAAAACTCCAATGCGGTATTTAAAAGTTAATTTTCATATTATGCAAAGAGCAGATGGCTCAGGTAATTTTGATGAAGAGGCTGCTATTAATTATGTGAATATGTTACTATGGATTTCTAATCTAACTCTTGAGAGCAAAAATCAAAAAATGAATCTTCCTGTTGGAAATAACACCGAAGTTTTGCCTCCTCGATATCAATATGTTTTAACTCCTGATCCTAGTATTCCAAATGATGATGGTATTTATTTTCATCAAGACGAAGAATTGTATTTTATGGTGAGTAGAGGACGAGATAAAGATATTTTTAAAAAAGATGTAATCCATAAATATGCTATTCAAAAAGATGAGGTGATTAATATTTTTTTTATGGCTCATCATGCAGATAGCCTTAAAGCCGAAAGTTATCATGGTACAGATATTGGGGTAGCATTAGGGACTTCAGTTAAGTTATTAGGACTTAAAACAAATTATGACAAACCTATTGATGATACGAATACTGTTTTTTACAGAGAATGGTTTATGCAAGGCTTGCTCAATCATGAAATAGGTCATGTTTTAGGCTTATCTCATTCTTGGATAAAACACGATCGTTGCCCTGATACTCCTCCTCATACCAATTGTTGGAATTATTCAGCTCCTCCATGCAATCATGTTTCTAATAATGTGATGGATTATAATGTATATCGATCAGCTTGGTCTCCTTGTCAAATAGGAATTGTTCATAATAATTTATCTAATAAAGATTCAAGACAGCGGAAATTGTTAGTTAAAAATTGGTGTGATTTAGATCCCAATAAAACTGTAAAAATTAGAACTGATGAAATTTGGGATAGTTCTGTGGATTTATTTGGAAATTTAATAGTAGAAAATGATGCAACACTTACAATCAATTGTAGAGTTTCTATTCCCAAAGGAGGAAAAATCATTATTAAACCTAGAGGAAAGTTAATTTTGGGAAAGACTTGCCTTTTAGAAAATGATTGTGATGATGAATGGGAAGGAATTTTACTTCAAGCTAGTAGTAAAGAAAAAGGGAAAGTAATTTCTTATGGCACTCCTATTTTTAAGAATATGAAACACTCTATCCAGAAATAAAGGATAAAATTTAAAAAAAACTGTGCTTTTTTGAATCAAAACAGCTATTTCTTTGTTATATAGATAGGAAATAAATCATTTTTTTTTAGTTAAAAGATGAAATTATATTTAAAAAATATTGATTTTAGCTAAATAAAATTTTACATTTACTTTATATGACAAAATGAATGATAATATATAATGTTCCTACCCATATATATTGTATTCATAATCAAAATTTATTATTTAACATTGTCTAAAACAACCTTGCTTTATGGAGATAAAAACACAAGCAGTTCGATTTAATGCAGATTCCAAACTTGTAGAATTTATAGAACAAAAACTTTCTAAACTGGAACAATTTTATGATAGAATCATCAGTGCAGAAGTTCTTTTGAAATTAGAAAATTCTGGACAAGTCAAAGATAAAATAGCTGAGGTAAGAATTAATGTTCCTGGTAATACATTAATTACCAAAGAAACCCAAAAATCTTTTGAAGCCGCTATTGATCTTTCTCTTGATTCATTAAAAAGACAACTCATTAGACATAAAGAGAAAACATCCGCTAGAAGATAATTTAGTTTGTTGGTAGGAAAATTCATCTTGCTACAATCAAAAAATAAAGATGATAAAAAAATAGTTGCCGAAGTTTTCGGCAACTATTTTTTTATTCAACAGGATCAACCCATAATTGGAATATGCATGATTGATTATACCATATTTTTAATTTGGAAGTAAATGAGTAGGAATCTTTACATCTCTAATCATATCTGATTGAATAGCTCCACTACTTGTAGTTAAAATAAATTCTACCCTTCTGTTGAACTGTCTCCCTTGTGGAGAATCTATACCTCCTGCAATTTCATTCTTAGCAGCAGGGTCTGTTTCACCAGAAGTAAGTACAGAAATTCTACTCGCAGAAATTCCTTTATTGATTAGGTATTGCTGAGCCGCTTTTCCTCTTCGTTGAGATAATTTTTCATTATAATCATTTGAACCTTTAGAGTCTGTATGTGCTCTTAATACTACATTAAATTCTGGTTGTTTTACCATTACAGAATAGAGCTCATCCAAATCATTTTTTGATTTTTGTCTTAATGTTGCTTTATCAAAGTCAAAATAAATGATACCTACCATATCTTTATCTTTATAAGTAGATGTTGTCACAACAGTAGGAGCAGGAGGTTTATATCCACAAGTACATGCTTTATATTTATCCATATCGATAACTTGTGCATTAGGAAAACCCTTGCTTACAAGTGTTGCTTGAGCGGCTTCAGCATCAGCTTGACTAGTATAAACAGAACCATAATAATATTTATAAATATCATTATGATCTTTTTGCATGGTAATGTTTTCTAATCCATAACCTGAAAAGTAATCTGAGGCAACACTTGTTTCATAAGCTGCTACTTGAACTTTATAAATTTGTGCTATTGAGGGAAATGAGAAAGATACAATACTCATGATGAGTATTATTTGGTTAAAATTTTTCATGATTTGATAATTTGATGATATTGTAAATATAAAATATCTTAACTTAATTTTGAATAATTTTCTAATTAATAATAAAGGTTTTTCTCATTTTATGACCATTATCTATTAATTCAATAAAATAAATTCCCTCAGGTAATAAAGAAATATCAATTCTTTTTTGTTCTTCTTCAATATTTAAAACTCTATTTCCTAAAGCATCAAAAATTTGAATTTGACTTATTTCAGAAGCATAATCTATTTGTAGAAATTCAGAAGCAGGATTAGGAAAGATTTCAAAATTCTTTTTTTCAGAAAAAACAAGATGTTTAATTTCAGAATATTCAAAATGTCCATCTTCATCTATTTGTTTTAATCGATAATAATTATCACCTACAAATGGTTCTCTATCTAAATAAGTATAAAAATGAGGCTCTTGGCTTGTTCCTTGTCCTTCTTGAAAAGTAATAACATCCCAAAAAATACCATCTTGACTTCTTTCTATTTCAAAACCTTTATTATTGATTTCTAAAGCTGTTTCCCAAACAAGTTTTGTTGCTCCAGCTTCTATCATAGCATCAAAATAAATTAATTCTACAGGCAAGACAAAATCTTTATAAATAGTAAAATAATCATCTATTGCTCCAGTTTCTCTAAGGAATTGTACATTCATTTCATTTCCTGAAGTTTCAATAATACAAGAACCTAATCGTTGTAAAGAGATATACATTGCTGCATGATTGAATGTACCACCAGATATTTTTCCAGAACTTCCTGCTGTGATATAAACAGCTCCATCTCCTGCCGCAGATCCTGTAATAGTTTTACTGTAAATACCATCACCATCTACTCGACCGTCACCACTACCTGTTGCTCCAACCGTATGTATTCCAGCATTAAAGGTTCCTGAAAGCCCATGATGTCCTTTCAAAAAATAAGATCTTTCATAAGAATGACTATGTCCACATAATACAAGATCTACTCCATTATCTTCTAGGATAGGTAAAAAATTAGTTCTCATTTGAATCAAAGCTGATTCTACATCAGAATCATGAGAACCTTTGGTATAAGCAGGGTGATGCCATACGGCAACTATCCAATTTGCAGTTGTATTTTGAATATCATTTAAACACCAATTATACATTGTTCCTCCTACACTTCTATCTACATCATAAGAATTTAAAACAATAAAATGAATGTTGGCATAATCATAAGAATAATAAGCTTCTGTTCCAGAAGCTACTCCTCCTGCTTCAGCAGCAGTAGGAAAAGTAAATATATCGTAATATGGTCCTGATTGAGAGCTTGATGTTGCCGTATATCCATCATGATTTCCCAATGTTGACCAAGAAACACTTTTTTGTAAAATATCTTCATACATATTTTCAAAAATAGCAGCTTGGTATTCTTCATCTGTACCACTATTATATGCATTATCTCCTAGGAATAATACCATGTCTGTATGATCTGTCCCAGCATAAGTATAATAAGCATCTCTTACATTTCTTTGGTTCGTATTTGCTGTACCACAATCTCCTAATACCCATATTTTAGTATCTGTAATGGTTCCTATTGTTGGAGCTGTTTTAAAATATAAATCATTCGCTGCTGGCTTTAAATTCCCATAAGAATCTTCAATATCATAATAATAAATAGTACTAGGAGATAAACCTGAGATGGTAATACTATGGTCTGTTTTTTTTGTTAGATCAGAAATTGTGTTTGGCAAGCTAGATGTAGAAGAACCATAATTTAAAATACTTTCTGTAGGACTACTTGTTCGCCAACGCACTACAATACTATTCGCTGTTCCTTGTTGTAAATAAGGTCCTCTAACAATACTTATTGCATCGTTTCCTCTTAATTCAAAATTAAAACTAATATCAGAACTTGTAGCAGAACGTTGATGTACTTCAACTGCTATAATATTAGTACCTACGACTAAAGTATTTGCAACCACTTGTGTATTCCATACCCCTTCAGTTGCAGTACTAGAAGCAAAAGTGTTATAAGTAATCGCTCCTCCAGGCATATTAGAACGCCAAACTTCTACTCCATTCAAATAAACCACTGCTCCATCATCTCTAAGCATATTTAGAGTTAAGTCTGGAAATAATGTGGGATCTCCTACATTAAATTCTCTTCTAAAATAAACGGTTTCTGCGGCATTATTCACAACCGTTGCTTCATCTCCATCGCCATAACCTAGTTCTGCATCACCTGATGCCCAAGCAGAATCGTCATAAGCTAAGGTCGTCCATGCCCCAGTGGGAGCTGTACCTGCATCAAAATATTTCCATTCCATATTAGGATTAATCAACTCTGTATGTCCTAATAATTCAAAATCAAAACTAATATCAGAACTTGTAGCAGAACGTTGATGTACTTCTATAGCTATTACATTTGTTCCTGTTACTAAAGAGTTGGCAATATCTAATTCATACCAAACACCTTCTGAGGCAGTACTAGAAGCAAAAGTGCTATAAGTTATAGCTCCTCCAGGCATATTAGAACGCCAAACTTCTACTCCATTCAAATAAACTACTGCTCCATCATCTCTTAATAATCGCAAGGTTAGATCACTATAATCAGAAGCAGAAGATACCGAAAAACTTTGCCTAAAATAAACGGTTTCTGCTGCATTATTCACAACTGTTGCTTCATCTCCATCACCATAACCTAATTCTGCATTACCTGATGCCCAACTAGAATCATCATAAGCAATGGTTGTCCACGCCCCAGCAGGAGCAGTACCTGCATCAAAATATTTCCAATTAGATTGAGGAGCAATTAAACTTGTTTGAGCTTGTAATCTTTCTCCTAAAACCAGAAAAAGAAATGATAAAAAGAAACAATAAATAAAATTAATGTTTGACATGTTTTCGAATTTGGTTTTCTAATAATTGTATGTTTTGTACCAATTGTGTCATAGCATTTGTTCGTTTAAGCATACGATGTAATTGGCTATAAGACATCTTAGCTTTTTCTAATGCTATTTGGGCTTCTCTGTATTTTTGAAGTTCATATAAATATATTGCTTTTTGGTAATAAGGTGTTTCTTTTCTTTGGCTTTGCTGAATAATTGTGTCGTAAAGTTCAATTATAGAAGGAATATCTTTCTTACTTTTCAAATATTTCATTAATTGTTGTTGTAGGGTAATAACTGTAGAACCTAAATTTTTCAAACCTTTTTTAATTATAATCATCGCACTATCTACATGTAATGAATCTTTTAAAAAATAAGATTCACTCAATTGAATATAATTTTCAGGACGTAAATCTTGAGCATGATTGATTACATATTTAAAAGCAGTTATTGCATTATCATATTGCTGAGTTTCAAAAAATATTTCTCCTCTTAATTTATAAATTTTAACATCTTTATTATTTATTTTTAAAATTTTTCTGTGTAGAAAATTCCTTTTTTATATTCTCCTTTTTGAAAATATGTTTCTGCTATTCTGTAGGGCAACAATTCATGTTCAAAACCTAAAGAATCTGCTTTTGAATAATCTTTTAATGCTTTATTATATTCTTCGTGTTGATGATACAAATGTCCTCTTCTTAGATATAATTCGGGATTGTTTGGTGTTTTTTCTATTTCTTTTGTGGTATCAGAAATTTGCTTTTCTAAATCATCATGTGCAAAAATTTGAATCACACTTAATAAAATGATAATATAACTTAATCCATACTTCATTAAGTAAAAATAATATTAATTTTTAAAATGAAAAAGAGGCTATTCTTTTCAGAATAACCTCTCCTTAGTTTTATACAAGGGTATGTATAAAATTTTTTATATTTTGTTAATCTTCAACTAATTTAAAATCAGTACGACGATTTTTTGCTTTACAATCTGCTGTTGCATTTGTTTCGCAACCACGTACAGGTTTATCTGGACCATTACCAATGATAATAAAACGATTAGGATCCATACCATGTTCTGCTTGTAAATATTTTGCTACTGCTCTAGCACGTTTTAATGATAATGCTTGATTTGTTGTTCTACTTCCTACATTATCTGTATTTCCTTCAATACGAACACGAGCATTAGAGAACATTTTTGCTAAATCTGTAAATTGTAAATCAATAATTGTTTTAGCATTTTCGCTTAAAGTAGAAGAACCAGAATTAAAAGTAATACTTATTGGTTTAGAAGCAATTGCTTCTTTATTCTTATCAGATTCAGTTACTTTATTGAATTTTTTACCTCCTTCAGCTAATTGATCATCTGAATCAAAAGAAACACCATTTACAATAGATTTATTGGCTATCGTTCTCCAATTTCCAGCACTACGAGTATCTATTCCTAGTTCTTGATATTTATTTTTCATTTTGGTATATAATTTTTCTCCAGTAACTCCTGTATAACCTGGATTTAAACCAAAGAAATTCAAATTATCTCCATGAGTAGTTAATCTTACATTCCTAATTGCATTTTCACAAAAATCTTTAGGCATATTCAATCCTTTAGATAAAATCTCTGCTGCTTCATCTCTTGCTCTAGGCGATGAATTAATTTCAGCTGCTCCTTTCATCCATCCTTCATATAATTGGCGAAGTTTAGCTTTATTATTTTCGATATATGCTTTTTTAGCAAAGAATACATCTGCTATAATATGAGAAGCATTTTTAGTATTTTGCAAAATTCTAGATCCTGGAACACTATTCACACAATCAACATCATCAGGACTCCAAACTACTGCGGCATCTACACTTCCTCCTTTGAAAGCTGCTGCTGCATCTATGGCTGAAGGCATTTCTACAATTTCTACATCTTTAGTACTTAAATTACCTGCATCTAGTAACCAAATTAAAAAAGTATGTGATGGCGTTAAAGGTGCTACTGCTATCTTTTTGCCTCTTAAGTCGCTTACTGTTCTAATTCCTCTTTTAGTGACAATAGCATCTCCACCACGACTCCAATCTGCTTGAAATACAATTTGAGGATTTCCTGGTAAGGATCCTGCTTCTGTAGGAAATGCATCTATAGTTGCCCATAATAAATCTACGCTATTTGTTTTAAAAGCATCACGAGAAGGATCAAAATCATCTAAAACATGAAATCTTACTTTAAATCCATAATCTTTATAAAAATTAGATTCTGTATTAGCATCAAAACCTTTGTTCCAGTATTGACCACCAGCGTATCCTCCCCAAGTCACTACTCCAATATCAATTACGTCATCTGAATCATTATTATTTATTTTAGGATCTTTCTTTTCTTTAGGATCCTTAGGGTCATTTGGATCATTACTTATTAATCCATCTAATACCCCTGCTTTGTGTAATCCCAAAAAAGTCCCTCCAACTACTAACACTACAAGTAATAGTTTTGCAAAGGGTGTTAATCTTCTTCTTGCCATTGTAATATAAAATTTAAAACTAAGTTATGTATAATTAATTTATTCAAAATCAAAAAAGTTATCGTATTGATTTTTATGTTCAGGTATTGGTTTTTTAATAGGTGCATCTAAGTCTAGTTCCATTCGATCATCATTAGCTTCTTCTAATAGATGTTCTTTTTCATCACCTAGTAAAAGAGAAGTTCCTTCTTTTTCCCACATTTCTAACATTTTAAGACCTTCTTCTTCAAAAACACCATTTTGTAAATCTACAGAATCCATAAAATTAGTAGACATTTCCATAAAACGTTCCATCTCTCCTACTTTTTGACTTACATCATCAGCAATAGCTTCAAGTGCCATATCGAACATTTCTCTTTTATCATTATTTCCAGAAATGATATTCATAGCTGATTTCATAGCTGAATGAGAAGCACGAATCGCTTTACGTTCTTGCTCTTTAACCATGACTTGATCCTTTACATCTTCCAACAGAATTTCAGAGTTTTCATACATTTTAGTGAGGACCCTATATAATATTTCCATTTTTTTATAGAGATCTCCTAATTTCATATTAGAATCCTTTAAACGCCCAGCTTTACGGGATTTAAGGATCATGATATTCTTTTTATCTTGTTGTTTTGCTCTATTCGCTAAATTCAAATTACTTTGAATTTGTCGCTCATTATTTTTAATGATTTCTCTTAGCTTATGCATTTGTCCTCTTAAGATACCTACTTGTTTATTCATTTTACGGAGGTTATCTTTTAAATCTTCTACATAACTTTTAAGAATTCCTATAGGATCTATTTGAACAAATAGTCCTGTTATAAATCTCATGATACTTTTATATCCATACCAAACGAGATTTCTCATTCTGGGATCAATAACTACATATAATAATACTGCTAGAGCTACAGCTAAGATTCCTATTTTGAGGATAGTATTAAAAAAAGCAATAATTGCAGCACCAAAGGTAACACCTACAAATGCAAGAGCGGCAATAATAGCAACACCAAAAACCATCCCTGTTGTTCCTTCAGGTTTTGCCCAAAATGATCTAGGTTTAAAATTATTTTTATCCATTATATTGTATTGGTTTTAAGCTTTTTTATCAGTTTTGTTATCTTCTTTTTTAGGTCCTGTTATTTTTTTAACCGCACTAATATCTCTTTTGATTTGATTTACAACAAATTCATAAGAAGCATAGAAGTGGTTTCTTTTAGTGTCTATTTTTGCTTGATCTGCCATTACTTTTTCTGAAACAGAATTAATATCTTTTGTCATTTCTTGAATCTCATTTTCAAGCTGTTTGATTTGTTTTAGTTTTTCTTGACGAGCTTTTTTAAGAGATTCTGCCCTTTTTAATTCTCCATCTACCTTTTGTTCTTTTCCTCTTTTAACAGCATTCATAAAGCTGCTCTCTTCTTTTGCCAAAATTTGTAAATAGTAATCAGCCGAATCTAATATTTTTTGAACAGAGCCTCCCATTGATTTTACCGCCGTAATAGCAGATTCAAATTTTAAATTTTCATCCATAGGCATTTTAGAAAAAGATTGCAGGGTATTTTTAAATTCTAAATAATCAATACCTTCCATATTATGAGCATCTATTGCTTCCAATAAATGTTCTACAAATTGAGATTTTACTTCTCCTTTTTCTGCCTCTATTTTGGTAGGAGATGTATTTGTAGTATTTTTTGTAGTATTGCTTTTTACGATAGAATTTCCTTCTTCTTCCTTTGTTTTAGGTTTAGATTTAGGAACTTCCTTTTCTTTATTGATATTCTTTTTATCATCTTCTACAATAAAAAGAGATTTAATATTTTTCCAGCCCATTTTTTAATGCAAAATTTTCTATATATTATTGAATGAAAAAAATATAAAAAAGTTGAGTTTAATAAAAATTTCTAAGACAAAACTCTTGACTTTATATACCAAAATAATTAAATATTTCCCAAAAGTACAATATTTATGCATTACTATTAAATTCAAAGCGTTTAAATCACTATGATATTTATAGATCAGCTAAAAAGAGAGGTTTTCATTAAAGAAAAACCTAAAAGAATAGTTTCTCTTGTTCCATCTCAAACCGAGTTATTACATTTTTTAGGATTAGAAGAAGAAGTTATTGGAATTACTAAATTTTGCATTCATCCTAAAGAATGGTTTTATTCTAAGAAAAGAATAGGAGGGACTAAGAATATTAAGATATCAGAAATCGAAATTTTAGCACCGGATCTTATTATTGGAAATAAAGAAGAAAATAATCAAGAACAAATCATTCAACTTTCAGAAAAATATCCTGTATGGATCAGTAATATCCTAACCATAAAAGATGTAAATGCTATGATCTATTCTCTAGGAGAGATCTTAGGTGTAAAAAATAAAGCAGAAGAACTTATATCAAAAATAAAAACAGAAAAAGAAAATTATCACAAAAAGTATTTAGGAAAATGTGCTTATTTGATTTGGAAAGATCCTTATATGACGGTAGGTAAAGACACTTTTATTCATACCATGCTTGGTGAAGCAGGATTTGAAAATATTTTTAAAAACGAGAACCGGTATCCTATAGTTTCTATCTCTGAATTAGCTCTTTTAGATATAGACTATATCCTTCTTTCATCAGAACCATACCCGTTTTCAGAAAAGCATATTCATGAAATTGAAAGTCAAACACAAAAGAAAATTATACTTGTAGATGGTGAACTTTTTTCTTGGTATGGAAGTAGATTATTAGAGAGTTGGAAGTATTTTAGAGAGATTCAACAGCAGATTTTTAATAAAAGTATGTAAATACTTCAATATTTTTAGGCTAAAACCTTTTCTATTAATAAAATAAGCCTTATTTTTGCATCCGCTTACGAATAAGCATGGCTTCGTAGCTTAACTGGATAGAGCACCTGACTACGGATCAGGAGGTTGCAG
>JAHDII010000076.1:8186-12953 GCA_020630895.1 Saprospiraceae bacterium | reverse complement strand
AAATAGTATTTCTTTAATAAATAGTCTAGGACAAAGGGAAATATTTATTCTAAATGGAAATCATCAAATAAATATTTCTCATCTATCTAATGGCATATATTTTTTATTCATTCAAACAGAAAATGGAAATTCTTATTCTGAACAAATCAAAATTGTTCATTGAGAAAATTTAATAATCTAAAATCATTATTTCTTGTAATTCTTTACTTTGAATTAATTTAACAGTTTTAGTATTTGTTTTTTCATTTTCTTTTCCAAAATTTTGATAAACTGTTGCTAATACTTTTGTTCGAAGAGATGTTTTATTATTGTCTGAAGAATATAATTTTACTTGAATTTTATATTTTCCATTAGGAGCTTTTTTCAATACATACATCTCAGGTCCATAGCCACCAGTTACATCTTGCGTTATGGTGCCGCCACTGGTTGTTTTTTTGTTTTGATAATAACATTCTTCTCCATTAGGTTCTAATACATGTAAATCAATATCTGTGTTGTCAGTATTCCAAGCAATAACAACAACAATATCTGTATCTGAAAATTGATGTTCTTTTTGTAGTGTTTTTATTTTCTCTTTCGCAAAATCAATAAATTTGAAATCTTTATTATTTATGTTTTTTTGAAGAAATCGAAGATATTCTATTCCTACAATTTGATTAAATGCACCAAATCGCTGATTCCATTTTCCATTATAAGCAATTTCATAATATAATAATGCCAATTCATTTTTTTCTATTTTATCTAAAATTTTGGCAATCATATAATATCCTTGTGGTTCAAAGGGCCTTGATTCTATACTTCTTTTTAATAAAAAATATGCTTGATGATTCAAATCCCAATTCATTGCAGAATATGCAATATCTCTTGCTAAAACCATATCACTAGGATTTTTTTCTAACAAAGAACTTAATAATTTTAATGCATCATCTGATGAAATATTCTTTTTTCTTTTTTGAGCTAACAATTCAATAGTATCATAATTGAGTTGTTCTTTTAAGAGTTCATCGATTAATAAATTATTTACATTTTCTAAAGTTCTGATTTTGCAATTTAATCCTTTAGAAGTTATTCTAAAATCTTCTTCAGACATTCTATTAATGAGTATATCATATATTTTCTTTTTTTGAAAACCTACATCAGGAATTTTTTCTAATTGATTCAATTCAGAAATAAAATTTTCTTTTGGATTTATAAAATTATCAACCAATTTATTTAAAATTTTTTTAATTTCTTCAGCTGCTAATAATTCTTTAACCACAAAATAATTGTCTTCTTTATTAATATCATATGCTTTATAATCTTCCTCCGTTTCTAGCATTAATAAAGAACAAGTTTTTCCTGGTACTTTAAAATGTTTTGAATAAGAAACAGAAATGTCTCTTGTGGCATCTCCTAATTCCTCTAATTGTTCTGTTGCCATTTGCCCATATATTCTAGCAGATAAATTGGATGATTGAATTTTTTTTATAGGAATTTTAATTTGTTTTTTTATATTATTTTGAGATAATTCTAAAATTATATTTTTTGATAATTTTCCTTCAATTCTAGCCGCTAAATTTAATTTTTGATGATTATAAATATATTTAGGTCTTCCATTTAAAATAATATCTTTTGTTCCATCTAATTTTACAGATTGAATTTCCCACGGTTGATTTCTAAATGCCGTAGAAGCTTTATTTATTTCATCTTCTCCCATAACAGAAAAAATAGATCCTCCTGTTTCTCTAGCTAAATGTTGTAATAAAGAAATACCTGTACCAGACATTCCAGTATTGTAGGAATAAATGATATTATTATTTCCTTGAATAAAATGAGATAATTCATAATTATCATTAACGCCCCATGTTACTGATGCATCGCTCATTAAAAAGATATTACGATCTTTTTCTTTTTGATTGATTTCTTTTAATACTTCACCTAAATCACTAGCTCCTTCTAAAATTAAATTATGAGCAAATGATAAAAAATGATTAATGTTTTTATCATTATTTTTTACCATTTTTTCTTTCCACCAAAAAGATTCTATATTAAAACAAATGACATTAAATTCCTTAATAGCATCTTTATTATTTTTTAAAATACGTTCAATCATTTTTAACCAAATATTAAATTTGTCAGGTTGAGAACTTAATGAAACATCTAGTGCAAAAATGGCTTTTTTAGATACATTTGTATTTTTTGAAACAGGGAGTTGAGGTATAAATGATGAAGCAAAATATTTTTCCTTTTCATGTGCTAGAGATTTCATGAAAACATTTTCTAAACCTATAAAATTTATTTTTATTTCATCTTCAATTGGATTAGTATATCTTATTCTTTTATATCGATCACTATTTTTTATATTTCCTTTAGGAAATATTTCCAGAGCAGCATCATCATTATTTAAAATATTGATATCAATAATTGTATTACCTTGTTTTTTAGGAATGCCAAAATTAAAAACCATATTGTTACCTGCTTGTAACAAATTTACGTCATAGCCAATTACAATGCGATGCAATTTTTTAGCAACAAGAGGAAAAACTTTGCAATTATAAATATCTGAACCTGCCCATTCTGCTAAAGCAGGATCAACACTTTTTCTTACTTCACTATGATAAGCAAAAGCAGCCTTTTCTTTTTCTACTATTTTAGCTTCTTTAGGACTAGACCACGAATCAGAACGCATATTTTCTATTCCTTCTGAACTAAAATCAATTTGTTCATAGGATACAAAAGGAATTTCTTCTTCATCTTTATTTTTATAAACAGATTCTCCAAAAGCTAAATAATATGGTTTAGCTCCTTGTGGTAATTTCATTTTAAAAGTTCCTTCTAGATTTGTTTCTCTATCATTATAAAAAAAATAATCTAATAAAACTCTTGCTCTAAATCCTTCTATTGTAATAGCAACTTGACTTCCTTTTGATTCTAAATAATCATTTTCTCCAATTTTTAATGTAGCAGTATTATCTATTTTATTGGAACGTTTCCATGTTGTTATTTTTTTTGTGTCTTTATTTTCATTAGAGGGTACTTCTTCTATTACTGGTGGAGGTGGAAGAGCCGAAGATGGATATGCTGATGTTGGAGTTGACATTATTATTTCATCTTCTTCTGAGATTCTGTCATTATAGACAACTTCAATCGTTTCTTCATAAGTCATTGGATCAAAAGAAATAAAAGTATCTACTTGAAACTTGCCATCTGGATTATTAGTGTCAAAATTTTCTAAAGATCCTAATGAAATACTTTCAAAATATTTTTTACTGATGATAGATATTTCTTTTGGAGTATATCCCTCATGAGTAATTTTTAATCTAGTAGAATTTACAGGGACTATTAAGGAAAATCTACCCAATGAATCTACTTTCGTTTTATAATTTCCATCATCTAATAAAACAATATCTGCTCCTATCGCATTTTCATAAGTATCAAAAAAATATACAAGATCACAAGTAATTTTTTTGAAATTTTCATCCTTACTCAAAAGAATATACTCAAAATGATTTTTATCTGTAATAGAGATTTCTTTAGAAGAATAACCTTCATAAGTAATTTTTAATTCTGTTGCATTATCAGGTACGTCTAAAGAAAATTCTCCAAGAGAATTAACAGTCGTTTTGTAACTTTCATTATTAATAACAACAACTTCTGCACCT
This sequence comes from Saprospiraceae bacterium, assembly GCA_020630895.1. Taxonomy (GTDB): domain Bacteria; phylum Bacteroidota; class Bacteroidia; order Chitinophagales; family Saprospiraceae; genus JAHDCE01. The sequence goes on along the minus strand of JAHDII010000076.1, from coordinate 9,312 downwards.
ATGGCTAGATCATAAGTATCAGATAAAATGACTGTTCCTGTTATGGTTCTTGTTTCTGAAATATTATTTTTACTAGTAAAAAAAGAGAGTAAAAAAAGAATGAAAGAAATTTTATACATGGGTAAATTTTTTATTATTATAATGAGATTTATAAATTAAGATACAAGATTCAAAAAAATTAATTTCTAAAACTACCAAACAATTTCTTATTTTTGCAGCATAAATATTCATTTAAAAATTATATATATTTTGGATAAAACACAATTAGGCGATATTACTTTAGAAGTAGAAAATGGAATTGGAACAATTACCTTTTTTCATCCAGCCCATAATTCATTACCAGGAAAATTGTTAGCAAAATTTGCCCAAACCATTACTGATGCAGGAAAAAGAGAAGATGTTGGAGTAATTATATTGAAATCTGCAGGTGAACGAACGTTTTGTGCTGGTGCAAGTTTTGATGAATTAGCTAGTATTGAAGATTTTGAAACAGGAAAAAAGTTCTTCATGGGTTTTGCTAATGTGATTAACGCTTGTAGAAAATGTCCTAAAATTATAATAGGAAGAATACAAGGAAAAGCTGTTGGAGGTGGAGTAGGAGTGGCATCAGCAACAGACTATTGTTTTGCTACAAAATATGCTTCAGTTAAATTGAGTGAATTAGCAATAGGAATAGGCCCTTTTGTGGTAGGCCCTGCTTGTGAAAGAAAGTTAGGATTATCTGCAATGTCTCAGTTAGCAATTAATGCAACAGCATGGAGAACCGCTCAATGGGCAAAAGAAAATGGATTATTCGCAGAGGTTTATGATTCTGTAGAAGAAATGGATGATGCTATTCAAGTCTTAGCTCAAAAATTAGTCAATTCAAATCCAGAAGCAAAAAGATTATTAAAAAATATTTTTTGGGAAGGAACAGAACATTGGGACGAATTATTAGAAAAAAGAGCGGAAGTGTCAGGTAAATTAGTCTTATCTGATTATTCTAAAAATGCAATTGCAAAATTTAAACAAAAATAGTAGTCAGTTATCAGTAATTAACTACTGTTCATTGATAACTGACCACTGATAACTGAATCATGATTTACGAATTTAAAGGCTTTAAACCGGTTATACATGAAAGTGCTTT
>JAHDII010000076.1:0-8086 GCA_020630895.1 Saprospiraceae bacterium | reverse complement strand
GAATCATGATTTACGAATTTAAAGGCTTTAAACCGGTTATACATGAAAGTGCTTTTGTACACCCATTAGCAGCAGTAACGGGAAATGTAGTTATAGGTAAAGATGTTTATATAGCTCCTGGTGCGGCTATACGTGGCGATTGGGGGAAAATAGTAATTGAAGATGGTTGTAATGTTCAAGAAAATTGTACAATACATATGTTTCCGGGCGTAACAGTTGTGTTGCAAAAAAATGCACATATTGGACATGGAGCAATTATTCATGGAGCAAATATTGGTAAAAATGTTTTAGTAGGAATGAATGCCGTTATTATGGATGATGCTGAAATTGGAGATGAATCTATTATTGGTGCTTTATGTTTTATTAAAGCTAAAACTAAAATTCCTTCAAGAAGTTTAGTAGTAGGTAACCCTGGAAAAATTATTAAAAAAGTATCTGATGAAATGATTTCTTGGAAAACCAAAGGTACTCAACTATATCAGTCGTTACCTAAAGATTTATATGATACTTTAAAAGAATGTGAACCACTTAGAGAAATTCCCAAAGATCAACCTAGTCAAGAATCTTTATATAAAACATGGGAAGAAATTAAAAAGAAATAATTATTGATGAATGTATTTTCCAAAGAAGAGTTGATAGAAAAAATTATTACATTTTTAAAAATTGCTAAAAATGGGAAATATTCATATAAAAAAAGTATCAATAAACTTCTAGCTCAAAAACAATACAATTCTTTAAATATTAAATCAAAATTAGAATTAGGTAAGAATAATAAAAATTCTTGGATTGGTTTTTTTGCATATCAACAAAATTATAAAAAAGGAATTTTTCCTATTATAATTTATTACAAAGAAGAAGATATAATTTTAATAGCTTATGGAGTAGGGGAAGTCAATTACCCTAAAGTAGAATGGGATGTAAAAAAAGAAACAATAGGAGAATATTTTAATTATAAAAATGTGCAACACAAAGATTCTTTGATTCATTCAGTATATCAATTGAATTCTTTGATTCATTCAGAAATAGAACAAAATAAATTCATAGATGCATTAGATGAAATGATAGAAATTTATCATCTTACTTTTGAAAATATTCCATCTTTAGTTGAAGAAGAACAGGTGCAATATTTAGTGAAAGAAACTCAATCATCAAAAAATAAAAAAAATAAAAAAGAACAGATATTAAAAATTGCTCATAATGTAGAATTATTTATTTCTGATAAAAAAATAAGCACCATTAAAAATTATTTAATCCACAAAAAAAATATTATTTTACAAGGCCCTCCAGGTATTGGAAAAACATTTGTAGCTAAAAGAATTGCGGAATCATTATCTTCTTTACATCCAGAAAGAATTAAAATGGTACAATTTCATCAATCTTATTCTTATGAAGATTTTATTCAAGGAATAAGACCTGCTGAAGAAGGAAAAAAACATTTTAAAATTCAAGATGGGATATTTTTAGATTTTTGTAAAAAAGCTCAAAAAAATATAAATGAAGCTCATTTTTTTATTATAGATGAAATTAATAGAGGGAATTTAAGTAAAATATTTGGTGAATTATTAATGCTGATTGAAGCAGATAAAAGAGGAGAAGAATGGGCTTTAAAATTGACGTATTCAAATACAAATGAAACATTTTTTATTCCTGGAAATGTTCATATTATAGGAACAATGAATACTGCGGATCGTTCTTTAGCTTTAGTAGATTATGCTTTGAGAAGGCGTTTTGCTTTTATTCATTTAATGCCTCAATTTAAAAATAAATGGATTCAGCATATAAAAAAACAAGGTGTTGAAAATTCATTTGCTAAAAAAATAGCGAATACTTTAAATCAACTCAATAAAATAATTAAAAAAGATTTGGGAAAAGGTTTTTTAATTGGACATAGTTATTTTTGTGATGCTTCTCCTGTTCAAAATAATATTCAAACACAAGAAGAGTGGTACGAGCAAATTATTGATTTAGAAATTTATCCTTTATTAGAAGAATATTGGTTTCATCAAGAACATAAAATTCAACAAAATATTAAATTATTGAAAAGTATTATTCAAAAATGATACCCATTCAAAATATATATTATTTATTGAGCTATGCTTGGAATCAATTAGAAGAAAATGAACCTCTTTTTGTAGATGTCAAAAAAATAAAAGAATCAGAAAATTTATTAGCTCGAATATTCATTAATGGAATTTTATTTTTATTGAACAATAATTGGCAAAAAAATTACATAGAACAAACGAATATTTATCAAGGAATTAAAGGGAAATTTGAATTAAGTTCTACACTCAAGAAAAATATATTACACCAATATAAAACCATTTGTACTGCGGATGAATGGCATTCAAATATTTTAGCTCATCAAATATTTAAAACTACATTACAAAATATTATTCGTATAAAAAATATAGATAATAAAATTAAAAAGGAAAGTATTTCTATACTAAGAAAATTAAAAAATATTGATGAAATAATTATAGATAATTCTTTGTTTTCAAAAGCAGTGTCTTATCAAAAAGATAAAACGTATATTTTATTGTTGAATGTTTGTCAAATGATATTTAATTGTCTTTTACCTTCAGAGCAAAAAGGAAAATATCTGTTTAAAAAATTTGTTAAAGACAAAAGACAAATGGCTCATCTTTTTGAAAATTTTATTAAAAATTTTTATGAAAAAGAATTGCCTAATAAATATAAAGTACAAGGAAGAAATATAGAATGGAAAATTATTTCTAAGCAATCATCTACTCATTTGTTGCCTCTAATGAAAACAGATACAGTAATAGAGCATAAAAAAAAGAAATTAATTATTGATACTAAATTTTATAAAAAAATATTGACTAAGAATTTTAATAATAAAACATTTCATTCTCAACATTTATTTCAAATGTATTCTTATTTAAAAAATTTAGATAAAAATTCAACAATTAATGGTTTATTATTATATCCAACAGTAGTTCAAAATTTTAAAAAAGAAAAAATAACATTTGAAGAGCATGTCATTTTTTTTAGAACCATTAATTTGAATCAAAATTGGAAAAAAATACATCGCGATTTAATGAACATTCATAAAAAATGTTTTCCAAAATAATTAACATTGAAAATTACAAAATACATCAATATAAAAACAGGTCTTATAGGAGCCATTATTATGGGAACTATAGTCTTTTTTGTTAATTTAGAATTTGGTTGGCAAGCTGCAACACCAGCAGCAGTAAAACAAGCAGCATATACTTTTTTATTTGGAGGGATTGTCATAAAATTATGTGAAACTTTAGCCCTCAAACCCCAAAATAAATGGAAGGGAATTTTTTTAGGAGCTATAGTCGCCAGTATAATTACAATTTCTGCTGTTTTTTTAGTTCACAATCTTAAAGGAACACCCAAACCATTTGAAAGTACACTACCTGTTATTATTTTAGGGCCTCCAGGTTTTATTTTTTTAGCAGCAAGAAGCAGAAAAGAAAAAATATAATTACCTTTGTCCTCGAAAAAAATAAATTGCTTTGAAAATATCCAGATTTATTAGTGTTAAATCTGCTACAGCAGGAGCCATTTTTATGGGAGGAATGGTGTATTATGTCAATTATCGATATGGTTGGCAAGCTGCTGGAATTGCTGCTCTTAAACAAGCATTTTATACTTTTTTCTTTGGTGGTGCTTGTGTCAAAATTAGTGAAAATATTGCTTGTACCATGAAAAATAAATGGGCAGGTGTTTTTTGGGGAACAGTAATCGCAAGTATTATTACTACTTCTGCTGTTTATGGTATTCATAATATAAAAGGTACTCCTGAACCATTTGAAAGTACTTTACCTACTGCTATATTAGCTCCTTTTGGTTTTATATTTTTATCTTGGTATAAAAGAGAACAAGAAGATAAAAAGAAAGAAAAAGAAATCGAATTAGAAGAAACGATTCTAGATTATTAAAAATTAGTATTCTATCTCTTTTATCATTAAATCAATTAAATAATGAGGATGTTTCGTCCAATTGAAATGATTCAATTGAGCTACTCCATAATCTTTTTTTAGCAAATGAATATGTTTTTTTGATGAAGCATTTTTAAATTTATCAATTAAAAAATCTACAGCTAAAGGAGGAGCTAAATCATCATCTTCAATAGAAAAAGCAGTAATAGGATTTGTACATTTTTGCATAGCGTCTTCATAATTAAATCCAATTTTTTTGACATTATAATTTCCTGTTTTTGCTGTTTCAGCCCAATTTTTCATGACAGATTTGGCTTCTTTTCCTGCAAAACCAAAAATATTTCCAGGATAATATCCCCAAATAGAACTAATAAAAGAAATTAAAGAACTACCATAATAAACTTTTTTGGCACCTTTCCCAAAACCTTTATAATAGACATTACAAGAAGCAATAGTCATTACTTTTTGGATGAGTTGAGGATAACGAGCCATAGATAAACAAGCTAATTGTCCTCCTAGACTATGCCCTAAAATAATCATCTTCTTGGAAGGATATATTTTCTTGATTTCATATACAATTTCTATAATATCCTCTAATAAAATTTTATAATTAAAATCTATCCTTCGTGAAGGACGAATACTTGAATTTCCATTTCCTCTCCAATCTATCGTAGCTGTAGTTATTCCTTTTTGAGATAATTCTTCAGAAAAATATTTATAAAATGAAGCTCTAATACCCAATGCGGGGAGTATTAGAATAAGAGGCAGATTATTTTTTTCTTTCTCATATATACTTAACCTATTGGTAGTTTGATCCCTATATATAATTTTGATAGTTTGAATATTGTTAGCTTCCATTTTTATATTATGATAGGCTATAAAATAAATTTTATGCAATTTAAAAAATAAAAGTGTAACCTTTTGAATAGTTATCGTTATGAGTTCAAAACAGCTATTAATTGAGCCTTATTAACAACCAAAAACCATTACAATACCTTTTTAAAACGCTATTAAATTTAAAGGAAGTTCTAATTTAGAATTTCCTTTTTTTTATGTGAATTATTAAACTTTATTGTTGAAAATTAATTGCAAAAAAAAGTATTCTAAAATAGTTTTTCAATAAAAAATCAAATAAAAAAATCAAAAAGTGTAACTTATTTTTTCTTTATCGTTATACATTCAAATCACAAAATATAAGTCGGACATTATTCATAATATGGTTTCACCGTAAATAATAAAATTATGTCAGTACCAAAGCAACCACGTCAATTAATGATTAATTTAATGTATTTAGTATTACTTGCATTATTAGCATTAAATGTATCAGCAGAAATTATGAATGCTTTTTTAGCATTAGATCAAGGAATTGGAAACAGTAATAGTATTGTAGATAATTCCAATCATCAAATTATGAGTTCTATTGAAAAACAAGCTAAAGCCTATAAAAAGTACGCTGAGTATCAAACCAAAGCAGAACAAGCTAGAGAATATTCAAAGGAATTGAATACTTATTTAATTGAACTGCGTGAAGAATTATTTGCCAATGCAGGAGGAGAAGATCCAGAAAATCCTGCTAGACCTGTAAGATTTAAAGACAAAGATATTCCTAGTAAAATATTAGTAGAAGGAGGAAAAGGAGAGATATTAAAAGATAAAATTATTGAAGTTAGAAAAAAATTATTGGATCTCATTGACGATGAAGAAGCAAAAAACGAATTAGCAGAAAGTTTACCTTTAGAAGTTCCTGAAAAGCCTAAAGATAGTAATAAAAATACTTGGTCAGAATCTGCTTTTTTAGATATGCCCGTTATTGCAGTTCTTCCAATGATAACAAAGTTAAGTAATGATGTCAAAACTTCTGAAACTGCCATTTTAAATTATTTTTTCAAAAAAGCAAAAGGAGTTGATATTGTTTTAGATGAATATGAAGTAGTAGTTTCAGCAGATAATGGTTATGTTATAAAAGGAGAAGATTATAATGCCGAAGTTTTTTTAGGAGCTTATAGTAGTACTAATAATAATATTACTGTTACGATTGATGGAAAAACATATCCTGTAAAAAGTGGAAAAGCAAAATTCAAATTAACGCCTCAAAATATAGGAAAGAAAAAATATGAAGCTGTTATTGCTGTTAGAAATCCATTGACCAATGAAGTAAAACGCTATAAAAAAACTTTTAATTATGAAGTAGGAGAACGTAGTGTTGTAGTATCTGCTGAACGAATGAATGTCCTTTATATTGGTGTAGATAATCCCATTGCCATTTCTGCAGCAGGAACAAAAACTGATGGCTTAAGAGTAAATGCTACAGGAACAAATCTGCAAAAAATAAATAATACAAAATATATGGCTAAACCTACAAAAGTAGGAAAAGCAACAATTACCGTTTCAGGTGGAGGTTTACCTCCGACTAATTTTGAATATCGTGTAAAAAGAATTCCTGATCCAGCTATTCAATTAGGAAGAAGTAGGGGAGGAAGAATGAGTCCATCAGAATTTAAAACACATAAAGGACCTGTTCCAATTTTAGATAATTTTGATTTTGATGCCACTTGTAGAATTGAAAGTTTTGAATTAGTAAGGGTTCCTAATAAAAATAGTCCTAGAATTAGTCAAAATAATGGTGGTAAATATAATTCTAAAACTCAAGGAATTGTAGATCAAGTAAAACATGGCGACACCTATTATTTTAATGATATAAAAGTACGTTGTCCTGGAGATACTCATGGTCGTAAATTAAATGGTTTAATTTTTAATATTAAATAAGAATTCCCTTTTCACATATTCCGACAATAGGGCGGGCATTGCAGTCGTCCGCCTTATTTTTTAATTCAAAAAATTATATATGGAAATACTCTTACACTTAGAATCAAAATTGTTAAATTAAAAATTTTTAAATTATGAAAAATGTATGTTTAATTTTTATCATTTTATTTTCCTTATTAGGAAATATAATGGCACAACAAGAAAATACAGAAAAACAATATATACCCTTAGATGGTGTTGTTGAAAAAAAGATTGCTAAAGAAAGAAGAGTACTGCCTTACCAACCGATTAGAGAAGCAGATATTATGTGGGAAAAAAGAATTTGGAGAGTGATTGATACGAGAGAAAAAATAAATCTTCCTTTTCGTTATCCTAAAAAAATGTTTTTTAATTTATTAGTAGAAAGTATTACTAAAAATAATTTAACAGCTTATGAAATTAATGATAATGAAGATTTTTCTGAACCTTTAACTACAGAGGAAGTCAATCAAAAATTGTATGAAGTAGATACGTTTGTTTCTTTCGATCCTATTACTTATAAAGAAACAATTGAAATTGTTCATAATGATATGAATCCAGAAGATATTACTCGATTCAGGTTAAAAGAAGTATGGTTTTTTGATGAACAAACCTCTACTCTAAATGTAAGAATTTTAGGCATTGCACCCCTTAAAGAAGAATTTGATGAGCAAGGAAATTTTTTATATGAAATTCCTATGTTTTGGATTTATTATCCTGATGCAAGAGAATTATTTGCGAGAGAAACAGTATTTAATGGAGGAAATGATCATCAACAAATGAGTTGGACAGACCTTTTTGAAATGCGTCAATTTTCAAGTTATATCTATAAAGAATCTAATGTTTTTGATAGACAAATTCAACACTATTTACAGGGTATAGATATCTTATTGGAAAGTGAAAAAATAAATTCTTCTATTTTTAATTTTGAACATGACCTTTGGACATATTAAAAAGATGGAAGTGATTCATGTTCTATCTTTTTAGTTTCGACTAAGTTGTGATTTGACATCCTTTCTTATTGAAGAGAGGGTGTTTTTTATTGAGGTACTCTACTTATTCAATAAAAATTTAAACAATAAAGGATATTGATAATAGAGTTCACCGTTTCAATTTTGTGGATGCTGACTACAATTTGCTACAATTTTTATACTTTTTAAACTTGTTCTTCATTGAAAATGAAATAAAATGACCATTTAGGAATTTTTTCTTACAATTTATAGTTAAAAATGTAGCATATTTTTTGAATAATTCAAAAGCATTATTGTATCTTTGCCCCGCACTAGAACAAAAGTGTTCTTTTCATATAATATGAAACGCGAAAGTAGCTCAGCTGGTAGAGCACGACCTTGCCAAGGTCGGGGTCGCGG
>JAHDII010000075.1:4909-13017 GCA_020630895.1 Saprospiraceae bacterium | reverse complement strand
TATTTCCAAAATATCTAAGTCGTCTTTCATAAAAAACTTTTCGCAATAACATCTAAAATACAAATTAAGAATGATAAAAAAATTATTAGGCATTGCTCCAAAATTGGAGGCAGATGGATCATATAGCCCTTCTAAAGTTGCTTTAAAACTTGCTACTGTTGACAAAACTGATTTTGAAAATATTTCCTATCCAAAATATCAAGGAAAGAAATCAAAAATCTTAGCCATTTTTACAGAGCAAAAAAATATGACGATGAAAAATGGCAAGAAATTTTCAACAGGAAATCATCCTGTTGAATCTTTAGTACCCATGCTACATCTTAAAAATGCAGGTTTTGATTTTGAAATAGCAACTATATCTGGCAAACCTGTTGTATTTGAAATGTGGGCTTTTCCTGAAAAAGATGAACATGTACAATCCATTTACAAAGAATATAAATCTGATTTTGAACAACCTAAAAAATTACAAGATTTTATCGATCATTCATTTACAAAATCAGATTCGTATGCAGCAGTATTCGTACCTGGGGGACATGGTGCGATGCTAGGAATTCCTGAAAGTAAAAATGTAGGTGAAATCTTAAATTGGGCACATAACAATGACTTGTTTACGATTACACTTTGTCATGGACCAGGTGCACTTCTATCAACAACACTAAATGATCAGAAATTCCTTTATGAAGGATATAAAATGGCTGTTTTCCCTGATTCTGTAGATAAACAAACACCAATGGTTGGCTATTTACCTGGACATATGCCTTTTGGTTTAAGTGAAAGACTAAAGAGTTTAGGAGCTAAACTAATGAATACTAAATCAGATGATACTGTTTGTTTAGATAGAAAATTGATTACAGGGGCAAGTCCTTTAGCATCTAATAATTTAGGAAAATTAGCAGCTAATACTTTATTAAAAGAATTAAAGTAAATCTAAATATATATCATCTCGAATTTTAGTTTTTAAAATTCGGGATGATATATACCTTTCTCTTGAAATTAATTTCATTATTCAATAGTGTTTCTTCATTTTTACTTGTCCAAAAAAATGAAGCAAAAAAAGACACTTTCTCTAAGGTATTTTTCTCCTTTCAGTCGAAAACCGTTCATCAATTTCTAAATTTCCTCCAAGGCTTTGAAAATGACTTATATTATTAAGAATTGAAATAATGCGAAATATTTAAGTTACATTTACAAATCACATCAATAAAAGAATCATGAAAAAAAATCTAACTGTAATACTTACCATTTTCATTTTTACTTTTGGAACGGCTCAAAATATTCCAATAGACTTTGAAGAAAACGGAAATGGAGCAAACTGGAACTGGAGAACTTTTGAAAATGACACAAATCCAGATCTCGAAATTGTTCCTAACCCTGATATGTCAGGTATTAATACATCATCTACTGTTGCTAAATTTACAGCTCTCCAAACAGGACAAGCTTTTGCAGGCTGTGAATCTTTACATGGAGCTGGAATTGGTAGTTTTACTATTGATGCATCTAATTCAATAATTAGAATTATGGTATGGAAATCAACGATCAGTGATGTTGGGATTAAATTAGTTCGAGTAGATAACTGGTCTTTAGGCGAAATCAAAATTGCTAATACCAAAATAAACGAATGGGAACAAATTGAATTTGATTTTTCTGCTCACATCGGAAATACTTATGATCAGATTGTAATATTCCCAGATTTTATTGATCGCCAATCAAACAATATTATATATTTTGATAATGTATATGGAGAAAGTGCAACTATAAATCATCTTACTACTCCAGAAAAAACTAGCTTGAATATTTTTCCTAACCCTGCTACCCATTCTATTACAATTCACTCAAATAAAACTATAAATAGCTATGAAATTTATTCCATAACAGGAAAACTAATGAATCATCAACAAAATATAGAAAATACTACAATCAATATTTCTACTTTACCTAAAGGTATCTATCTACTCAAGGTATTTTGTGATAATGAATTTATAATTAAAAAATTTATTAAAGAATAAACCATTTAAGGAATTACAATTCTTTAATATAGGATATTTCTATTTATAACACAGAACCATCAAAAGAAAGAGGTAATAAAGATTTGACTGATTCTAATTCATAAATTGGACCTTTATCTCCTTGTAATAATATCCTCATAGCTTGACCTTGTCTATTTTCATATTCTAATAGCGTTTGTCTACAAGCCCCACAAGGAGAAATTGGCATATCAATATCTTTATTTTTGGATTGCACTGTAATTGCCATTGTCAATATTTTTGCATTAGGATATTTTGAGGCTACCGTTGACATGACCACCATTTCAGCACAAAGACAAAGGGGAAAAGAAGCATTTTCTTGATTGCCTCCACTCAATATTTTATCATTATGCAATAATACTGATGCAGAAACTTTAAAATTTGAGTAAGGAGCATAAGATTTAGTGACTGCATTTTTAGCCTCTAGCAACAATTTTCTATCATTTGGAGATAGTTCATCTACAGATTCGTAGATTTTAATTGTCGTTCCAAGTGTAATTTCTTTCATATTTTTATTAAGAATAAAAAAATTTATCTCTTTTTTAGAGTTTTGAACCTCGAATTTATGTAAAATTGCGGTTTGATTCCACTTATTGGACGTATTTGATTCAAATAAAGAACAATAAATCATAAAAAATGAAGAATATATTAATAATTGGGGCGGGAAGATCAGCATCGGCTTGTATTCGTTATTGTTTAGATCATGCTAAAGCAAACCAATGGTTTGTTACTGTTGCTGATACTAATTTAGAATTAGCACAACAAAGAATTAATCAGCATTCTAATGGAAAAGCGGCATGGTTAGATGTTCAAAAACCGAATGATAGAAAAGATTTAATCGGAAGGCATGACATTGTTGTTTCTTTGCTTCCAGCTCATTTACATATTTTAGTAGCTAGAGATTGTATTCAACTCAAGAAACATTTAGTGACTGCATCGTATGTTTCTAAAGAGATGTATCGTTTAGGAGATGAAGCAAGAGATGCCAATCTTATTTTTATGGGAGAAATGGGATTAGATCCAGGTATTGATCATATGTCTGCTATGAAATTATTAAATGAAATTAGAGAAGAAGGTGGAAAAATTACTACTTTCAAATCTTATGCAGGAGGATTAATTGCTCCTGAAAGTGATGATAATCCTTGGCATTATAAATTTACTTGGAATCCTAGAAATGTTGTTTTAGCAGGACAAGGGACGGCTCAATACATGGTTGATGGAAAGTATAAATATACTCCTTATTCCCGTTTATTTAAAGAACACCATGTTGTTCATGTACCAGATATGGGAGATTATGATGCTTATCCTAATAGAGATTCTTTATTATATAGAGAAGTTTATGGAGTAGAAGGTATTCCTAATATTTTGAGAGGAACATTAAGATTTAGAGGTTTTTGTAAAGCTTGGCATGCTTTAGTTCAATTAGGTCTTACAGATGGTTCTTATCCTATTCATGATGCAGAACAAATGACCTATCATGAATTGATGAATGCATATTTACCAGAAGGAGCAGGTTCTGTCAAAGAACGAATGGCTCGTTTTTTAGGGGAAAATATAGATTCTGATGTAATGAATAAGCTTGAATGGTTAGGATTATTTAGAAAAGTAAAAATGAATCTTTCTACAGCTACACCTGCTTTAATTTTAGAACATTTATTATTAGATAAATGGAAATTATCTCCTGAAGATAAGGATATGATTATTATGCAACATGAAATTGAGTACGAATTAAAAGGAAAAACGCATCAAATTATTTCAAGCATGGTCATGAAAGGAGAAGATTCAAATGATACAGCTATGTCTCGTTTGGTTGGTTTACCTTTAGGTATTTTTGTAAAATTAATTATTGAAGGAAAAATAACTACAACTGGCGTTAATATTCCAGTAATGAGTGAGGTATATACTCCAGTACTTCAAGAATTAGAAAAATTTGGTGTAGTATTTACAGAATATAAAAAAATATTATAATTCATTTTTTTCAAATTGTTGTGCAAAAGAAATTAAATCTGCGAATTGAAAATCAATATCTTCATTTTTTGCTAATTCAATTTCTTTTGCATTTTTTGTTTCTACAAATACCGTTTTCATTCCTAATAAATTTCCAAATTGAATATCAGAAATTGAATCTCCAACCATAACAGATTTTTCAAAATTAATATCTGGAAAATCTTTTTGTGCTTGTAATCCCATTCCGATATTTTGTTTCCTACACTTAGGATTATTCTTTGCTAATTCAGGACAATAATACACTTTATCAACTCTTCCCCCTACTCTATTTATTCCTTCGATCATAAATTCATGAACTTTATGTAAATTTTCATGAGCCATGATATTTTTCCCTACGCCTTGTTGATTGGTCACAACCACAATTATTTTAAAATATTTTGAAAAAATATGAATCGCTGTATCACTTCCATTTATAAATTTGAATTCGTTGGGATACTGCACATAGTTACCTGGAATTCTTTGATTAATTACTCCATCTCTATCTAAAAATAAAGTCCAATTTTTTTCTGTTTTTATTGCAGAAATTATTTTTTCTAAATTATTTTTTTTCAAATCATAATTGGCTTTTTCATAATCTTCAGGAATACCTATATCTATAAAATAACCATTAGATGGCACCCCAATAATATTCAATGAATCACAATATTTTTCCATAACATCTTTTTCAAAAGAAAAAGAAGAATTAAAATTATTGATTAAAAAAATAGAATCATCCATTAAATATACTCCTGCATTAATCAATCCTTTTTCACAATATTTTTTTTCATTAAAAGAAGTAATTTTATTTTCTGAATTCAAAGAAACAGTACCATATCTTTCAAAATATTGCATCGGTTTTAATGCCATTACCATATCTGCATTTTGAGTTTTATATTGATGTTCCATTTCCCAAAAATCAGCATGAAATAATGTATCACCATTCATTACAAAAAAAGGAAAACCTTTAAAAAAAGTAGCTGCAAATTGAATCCCTCCTCCGGTTCCTAAACGTTCTTTTTCTACTGCATATTGAATTTGCATTCCTCGATAACTATTTCCAAAAAATGCTTGGATCATTTCGTGTTTATAACCTACAGATAAGACTATATTTTCAAAACCATAATTATATAAATAATCTAGAATAAATTTTAAAAATGGTTGCCCATTTATAGGAGCCATAGGCTTCGGAACATCCTGAATTACAGAACGTAATCGAGTTCCTAAACCACCTGCTAAAATCAAGGCATTTTTAATTTTCATTTTATGATTTTTTCATTCTTTTAATAAAAATTTTCATTCTTTTAATTCCATCATTTATTATTTTATGATGAATATTATTTTCTTGAACAAAGGTATCAAAATATTCTATTTTATGAAATCCATGCTTGACTGCTTGTTCTAAATTTTCAATACTTTTCTCATAATTATTTTCAAGAGCATCAAAACAAGCAGATTTATAAAATAATAATTTTAAATTTACTTGTTTTTTATTTTCATCTTCAAGAGCATTATAATTTAATATTTGCCCTCTTCTATAAAAAAATCCAATAAAATTAGAAATTCTTCCTGTAAGAGCATATTTAATTGATTCTGGAATTTCATCATATCCATTTGAAAACACTGTTACTTTTTTAGGCTCTAATTCATCATATAATTTATTAGGACAATATTCCATAATAATTCTAGAAGCTACAGGGTTTTCTTCTATCCAAGTTGTGCTTGTGCTTACTCCACAAAAAATAATTACATCTGTATCCATAGATAATGGTTTATTTCCAATTTGTAAAATAAATAATGCAGAACGTTCTATTTTAGGATTTGAATTCGTTAATTCAATATATAAATTACTTTGTATTTTATTTGCCCACCCTACTCCTTCATATCCATTAGCTTTATTTTTATATCGTACCATTCCTGTATTCGATATTTCTAAAATTCCAATAGTAATTTGTTTTATATTTTTATCTGTTGCGCTTCTACTATATGCATATAATTTGAATGTTCCATAAATTTGTAAATCATTCGATATATCTTCATCTCTTAATGCTGGAATTAATAAACTATTTTTTTTCTGAATTAAATAGCTAATGGTTTCATTTCCTAATAATTGAAAATGTTCATTATTTTTATTTTGAATTAATTCTACAGGATCTAATGATTCTGTTTGAACATCTTCAAATTTATTATTTATAGGAACTAAAATAGCATAGCCCCCTCCTATTTTACCCGACGTTTTATAAATAGCAGAAAAAGAACCAAAATTCTTTTGACGAAGTTTTGAATTTTTAATCGCAAATTTTAATTCAATATATCTACTATTATATTTATTTCTTAATTGAATAATTAAATAATCAGGATTATTAAATTTTAAATTCATAATTTCTCCTTCATAGATACCTTCTTCTTCAAAAGATAATGATTTCATTTTGCAATAAAAAATTCCACTACTTTTTTCTTGAATCTCAAGAATATTACATCCTATAGAGTTTACAATTTTATGATTTTTATATTTTGAATGAAGGGAATATTTTTCAGAATAATAAATTTTATACGTTCCAATAAATTTTGAATAAATACTTTTATTGTGTCGTTTATAAATTGGATGATGCCAATTTTCTAATTGAAATTCCGCATTTTCAAAAGAAAAAGGCGTAGCACTCTTCCATAATTTTCTAAAATGATTTAATAAATCTGCTGCAAAAGAAGAATCATATTTAGTATTAAAAACAATATGATTACCTATTCTAGATAATTCTTTAAAAAAGAAAAATCCTATAGTAATTAAACCATCTAACATAATTAATTTAATACTCGGTAATTCATCATATAATTTTACTTCTAATTTTTCTCTAACAGCAATTGGAGCATTCATAATTTCTTGTAAATCATCTTTGATCCTGTTAAATCCTCGTTCTAAATTAAAACCTAATCCTTTAGATCTTAAATGAGTTGCCATACTATTAGGATGCAGCATCAATAACTCTATTTTTTCTACTGATGCCCAAACTAAAGGTTCTTCTTCTAGAAGTTTAATGAGATTTCCATAGGTTTCGCCAGCCCATGTCGTTAAGATTCTTATAGTTTTAGTTTTTCGGATATATTGCCGAAACAGTTCGCTGTCTACTCCAAATTGAGTTTGTAAGGAAAAATGGCTCGTTTCTTCAGCACCAATTTTGAAAACTTCACCATTTTTATCGATAAATTGATTCTTTTCATTAGAATAGGTAGCTCCTAATTCTTGGATTAACTTTAATATTTTACGCTTTAAATTATGGGCATAATTTTCATTTTCTTTCGCTTTACTCAAGTAACTTCCAGTAATACCCATTTGCTCAGCAACCCATTTTTGACTAAACTTATTTCCTTCTTTACTACAAATTTCTTCTATAAAGTCTAAGGCATTTTTCAGGAATGATATAGGCTCGTCTTTCATAATTACAACTTTTCCAATATATTCAACTTATAAGAAATTATACTCAATAATTTCCTAATATTTCCTCAATTTAGGAAAGATGCAATAATTTCTTGCAATATTCCCAACATATTCTTCAAATTTATCATATCAAACAGAGAAAATGCAAAATATTCCTAAAAAACAATCCTCTTTTAAACTAAAACACAAAACCATGAAACAAAAAAATCGAAAATCAAAATGTAAGTCTCAAAAAACAAAAATAAAACTTCGCAAAAATGAGCCCCCTTAATAAAATATAATCCCATGAACAACTTTTCAAATCAAGCTACTTCAATAGTTATTCTATAAAACCTATAAACTTAAAAAACATGAAAAATCAAATTACAATTCTATTTGTAGCAATTACTATACTATTCAATTTTAGCAATTGTGGAATTTATCAGCCCAATGCCAGCAATGTTCCCCTGTTTAAAGAAAAAGGTGAATTTGTAGGTAGCGCAACAGCTTATTTCAATATCATTCCTGCGGGTATAAATTTACAAGGAGCCTATTCTGTTTCAAACAAAATTGGTGTTATGCTTAATTATACTTACTACAATTTCAATTTTAACGATGGGATTTTAAACTCCCAAGACAAAGTCGGTTTTTGGGGAAATATGATAGAACCAGGTGCAGGTTATTAT
>JAHDII010000075.1:0-4899 GCA_020630895.1 Saprospiraceae bacterium | reverse complement strand
CATTGGCAAAAAAAAGAAAGGTATTTTTGAAGTTTACGGTCTTTTAGGCTTTCAAGGAATGATAAATTTTGAAAGAACAGATCCCCTAAATTATAATATGATGAGAACTTCTGGTTTAGTGAATATTGGATACAAAAGTAAAATATTTGAAATTGCATTTTCTAATAAATTATCTCTCATCCACTTTTACAATTTCGATTTAGAACCAAGAGAAGAAGATGAATGGCCTAAATATTGGTTGAATGGTGCAGAATTGCTTAGAACACAACAAACCTATTCTGCTTTAGAACCTAGTCTTACTATGAGGTTGGGCTACAAATACCTAAAAGGTCAACTACAACTAGGAATGCCTATCTCAAGACTTACAATTTTAGGAGGTACCCAACCACTATTTATTAATCTAGGGCTATCCGTTCATATTCCTTCAAAACTGAATAGAAAAAATAAATCTTAATCTAGTTTTCAAAATATAATTCAAAAACAATTTTAAAGGCGTTTCCGAAAAGCCTATAATAGAGTAGGAATACAACTAAAACTCAAAAAGATGAAAAAGTTAACCTTTTTAGTCAAAACAAAAAAGTCATTAAGACAACAATCACTTTATTACACTTTGTTATTCATTTTTGGATTACTGATGCAAGTATCCTTTGTTACAGCTCAAACCAATAGCATTTACGCTTGCGATGGGCAATCTATATTATACAACGGTAATCTTGAAGATGGAAATCAAGGATTTTCTAGTGATTATATTAATGCCTATTTAATTTATCCTGGTAGATATGCCGTAACGGATTTTCAAGGAGCATTGAATAATAGTACTAACTGGAATCTATCTGATCATTCTACTTGTGAAGGAGGTAGTGGGAATAAATTTATGGTAGTTAATGGAAGAACAAATCAAGCTAGTGGAACATATAGCATTATTTATGAAGTAGATTTATACAATTTAGATACAGATAAAACTTATCAATTTGGTGGTTTCTTTAAGAATTTACCACAAACTAGTTTTGATATTAAACCTAGAATTAGATTTCAAATTACAAATGTAGGTTACTATGCAGGAAGTTGGAGAACGATTAATCAAGATGCTTCAGATGTTTGTGCTTGGGAAAAAGAAACTGTTGCTTTTTCTCCTACAAGTAGTAATATTACCATTAGAATTTTGTTGAGCGAAGATGGTAATGGAGATGGCAATGATTTAGCTATAGATGATTTATCCTTGCATATTCTTCCTGAATTAAATCTAACTATGAGTACACAAGTACAATCATTAAACTCAGGTAATATAGAGGTTATTGCATCTATACATGATATAGAAAATACAGATGATATTTTGCCAGATGACAATTCTTGTAGATATTTATGGTTAGTGGCAGAAGCGAATGGAGGTGCTTCAAGCGCCCCTATATCAAATCTTAGCAATACTTTTGTAGGAGGCAATTATTTTAGTCCTCACTTAGATTTAACTACCACTTTTCCTGGATATAATGGCGGAACAGCAAACGGAATTTTTGAAACCAATCAATTATATCTTGTTTTATTGTATGTTTATAATTGTGATTGTTATCAAAATGATTTGGTATTTCAATATGTTTATAGTTCTGATTTTATGTCAAATAATGAAAGGAAAGCTATTCCTGAATTAAATGAAGAACAAAAAAATGAATTAAAATCTCTACTATTAGATTATACAACTAAAGGACATTCTTTTAATTTAAATAATAGTATAAACAAAAAAGAAATGCTTACTCCAAATCATCAAAAATCACAAATAAAAATTTATCCTAATCCTAGTAAAAATATTTTTAATATTGATTTGAATGATATAGAAAATTTAGATACGGAAATTACTATTTTAGATAATACTGGAAAAATTATTAGTTCTTATCTCACTCAAGAATCTAAAATGGAAATAGATTTATCTAATTATCCTAATGGCACATATCATATAAAAATTAAACAAGGAGATATTTTATTCCATGAACGATTAATAAAAATAGAATAGAATATTATTTTTAACAATAGGACTTAATAAGTCCTATTGTTTTTAATTCAAAAATTTATTTATAATCAACGATTTGATTCTAATTATTTTTAAATAGACTTGGAACTAAAATAAAACAATAAACACTTACCTTTATAAAAAATAATCATGAACAAAGAAACCCTTACACAAGAACAAATTAAAATGCAAAAAAAAATTCTTATTCCAAAAGATGAGCATTTTAATTTAAAGAAACATCAATTAATTTTTAGTTTAGATATTCAATACCAAGAAGATTTTGGGTTTGTTGCTGTAGATATTCAAAATGCAAAAGGAGAACATAAAGGTACTTTTGTAGGAAAATACAAAGCTGAAGTAGAATATCAACCTGGATTTTTTGCCTTTAGAGAAGGTCCTTTATTAATCAAAGCAGTAAATGATGTTATTCAACAAAAGAGATTTCAACCTAGCTTATTAGTTATTGATGGACATGGAACAGCACATCCTAGAAAATTAGGAGTAGCTACTTGGGTCGGAATACAAACAGAAATTCCTAGTATTGGAATTGCTAAAGAACCATTATTAAAAACAGAATACAGCGATTTTTTATCTAGTGAAAAAGGAGAAACGATAGATGTAGTTTTAGAAGATGAAGTTGTTGGTTTTGTACTGAGAAGCCAAACGAATGTAAAACCGATTTTCGTAAGTGCAGGGCATAAAATTAGTCAAAAAGAAGCACTAAGAATTACCCAAAGTTTAAGTGGTGAATTTAGAATTGTAGAACCTATTCGTAGAGCTGACCAAGCAGCAAGAGCAGCTGCAAAAAGTGAAATTTCATTGGATTTTTAAAACAAAAACCGATACTATCTAAATTTAGTAGTATCGGTTCTTACTATTCAAAATTATTTTTATTAAAAGCAATATTCATTAGCATCAATAACTGCTTTAGCTATTCTTCTTCTTGTATTTTTAGAATTGATAGGAATATATTTAGCATAGCGTTTTACTCCCATCACCAAAGTACGTAGCATATCTCCTTCTGCCCAAGAACAAACCGTTCGTCTAGCATTTAAACTACAACGTTCCATGGCATCATCCATATAAATACGAGCCATATCCATATAAATAGCCCCTTTTTCTTCTCCTTGTGTTTCAGAGATTTTAATAGCTCTATACAATGCAGATTCAGAAACATAAATATCTCCCATAACATCTGCCATACTCATTAAAATTTCTTGCTCATGTTCTAATTCTGTCATGAATTTTTGAACTGTAGCACCAGCCACCATTAAAAACATTTTTTTCATGTTTTTAACCATTTCTAATTCTCTTCCATATTTTCCTTCTGCCTTAGCCATAGATGGCATTGAAGTCAATTCTTTTTGAATTGCCATTGCAGGAGACATTAAATCAATTTTTCCTTTTAATGCTTTTTTTAATAGCATATCAACAGAAAGCATACGATTGATCTCGTTGGTTCCTTCAAATATTCTATTAATACGAGCATCTCTATAAGCAGCAGCCATAGGCGCTTCTTCAGAATACCCCATACCTCCATAAATTTGTAGTCCTTCATCAACAACATAATCTAATACTTCAGAACCCCAAACTTTCATCAAGGCACATTCTATTGCATATTCTTCAGCAGCACCTAACAATGCTTGAGATAAAGTTTGTCCTTCTTCTTGAGAAGCATGTTCTTTTAAACGAATATCATTAGATGCACGATATACTGCCGATTCACAACACCAAATACGAATGGCTTGTTCAGCTAATTTATGCTGTATAGCACCAAAAGAAGAAATAGGCTTTTTAAATTGAAGGCGTTCATTAGCATATTTAACAGCATGATCTGCCACTAATTTTGCAGCACCAATCACTCCTGCTCCTAATTTAATTCTACCAATATTTAAAATATTAAATGCAATTTTATGACCTTTTCCTATTTCTCCTAAAACATTTTCTACAGGCACTTTTACATTTTCAAAAAAGACTTGACGAGTAGAAGAACCTTTAATTCCTAATTTCTTTTCTTCTGCAGCAGTAGAAACACCTTCCCAATCACGTTCTACAATGAAGCCTGTAAATTGAGTTCCATCTATTTGAGCAAAAACTACAAACACATCTGCAAAACCACCATTAGTGATCCACATTTTTTGTCCATTTAAGATATAATGTGTTCCTTCTTCATTTAATATAGCTTTTGTTTTAGCTGCTAAAGCATCAGAACCAGAACCTGGCTCCGTTAAACAATAGGCAGCATATTGAGTTCCTTCTATTAATGAAGGTAAATATTTAGATTTTTGTTCTTCATTTCCAAAATATAGAATAGGTAACATTCCTATACCTGTATGAGCTCCTATAGATAAGGAAAAAGAACCTGATTTTGACATGCATTCTGTTAACAGCATATTGGTTACAAAATCTTGCATAGAACCACCGTACTCTTCTGGAAAAGCCGTTCCTAATAAACCAAATTCTCCTGCTTTTGTCAATAATTCCTTGGTCAATTCAAGATCAAGTCCTTCAATTTTTTCCTTATTAGGAATAATATAATTATCCACAAAATCATTCACCATATCCTTCATCATCAGTTGTTCTTCTGAATAATCTTCTGGAGTAAATATATTCATAGGATCTTGTTCCTTAATCAAAAATTCTCCTCCTCTTAGGGCTTTAATTTTTATAGTTTCCATACTCTTTTATTAATAAAATTAAATTTTGAATTGTATTGAATTTCAAAAATAATCATTATAAAAATGAGAATCAAATTTTATTAGCGAAAATTCGCTAAATGTGGAAAAAATAAAAAAAAATCTTTTTTTTTAAAATGTATAAAAAAAGTGTAACCTTTTAAAAAAAATGCGTTATCCCAGTGTTATTAACAAAAAAGAAAAGGAATATCGGAAAAATAA
>JAHDII010000074.1 GCA_020630895.1 Saprospiraceae bacterium | reverse complement strand
AAAGAAAAAATATATTTAATATTTCCTTTTTACTAGGAAGTATTATTCTTTTTATAATGAGCACGATAGAAGAATTTTCTCAAATTTTTATCGCTAACAGAAATTTTGATTTAGTAGATTTATTTTTTAATTATTTAGGTATTTTTGTATTTAGTTTTATTGCTTTAGGCATTGGTTATTTTATTTTTAATGAAGAAAAAAAATAATACATCTTTTCAATTCAAACAGTTTAGTATTGAACATGATCGCTGTGCTATGAAAGTAGGTACAGACGGAGTTTTGTTGGGAGCATGGGCGAATATTGAAAATGCAAAAAATATATTAGATATAGGAACAGGCTCTGGTTTAATTAGTATTATGATGGCTCAAAGAAATAAAAATGCTCATATTGTTGGTGTAGAAATTGATAAAAATGCTGCTTTACAAGCACAAGAAAATATCAATAATTCTCCTTGGAAAGACAGGCTAAAAATTATACATCAATCCATTCAAAATTATACTCAAGAGACATTATTTTTATTCGATCATATTATTAGTAATCCTCCTTTTTTTAGCGTTCAAGAAAATAAAATAGATGCAAGAAAAATAGCTCGACAAACTCTAACTTTAAATGATTTAGATTTAATTGATACAAGTATTCAATTATTAAAAAAAGAAGGAAAACTTTCTATTATTCTTCCTTTTACTGAAGGAAATTATTTTATTAATGAAGCAGCAAAAAGGAATTTGTTCCTATCAAAAAAAACAAATGTTTATCCTAAAAAAGATAAACCAATAGAAAGATTATTATTAGAATTTAAAAAGAGTGAAACTAAAAATATTTTAAATGATTCTATTATTATTCAAAAAGAAAAAAGAAATGATTGGACTCAAGAATATATCCAATTAACTCAAGCATTTTATTTAAAAATGTAATATGATACTAACCTATAGTTAATAATAAGTAAAAGATGCAAGAGTAAAATAATATTAATAAAAAAAATTAGAAATGTCAAATGTTTAAGATATCAATAAGGTCCAACAAATTTTCCTACTTCAAATCTGAAATAATTAATTTTTCTCTTTTAACAATATTATTATACTGTAATTCAATAATATAAACTCCTGAATTTAAATAATTAATATTGAAATTTCCATAATTTCTAGTGAGCATAATATTTTCTGAATTTATTTTCTTTCCTGAAATATCATAAATATTTATAATAATATCTTTTTCATTAGAATCTTCAATATTCCAATGAATATTTATAGAACTATTAAAATGAGTAGGGTTAGGACTTAATACAATAGCTCCTTTATTATTAATTTTTACACTTTTTAATTTTGAATATTCATATTCGCCATTAAAATCAATTTGTTTTAAACGATATAATGATTCTCCAGAATAAGGATGATAATCTATAGCTTGATATTGGATAGGCTCTGAAGAATTACCATTTCCTCTTACTGTAGTAACGGTTTCAAAATTGATACCATCTAAACTCCTTTCAACAACAAATTCTTTATTATTTTCTTCTGTTGCTGTTTCCCAATCGAGAACAACATCATAATTATCATTTACTTTAGCTGTAAATTTTGTTAATTCTACAGGAAGAGGAAATGAGGTTCTTAAAACATATAGACCTGTTAAATCATCAGATGCTAAAATATTACCTGAAGGTAAGAAAGGATAAACTCCCCAAACGCCCCTATCAGTTCCATTATAAGTAGCGTTAGCTATCATATCATAATATCCTGCTAGAGTGGGGGTGGAGGGAGTAGAAATATCCCAAACCTGAACACCATCTTCATAATAAGAAACAAAAAGATAATCCCCTAGAATTAATGGATTATGGGCCGTATTTCCTCCAGGAGCAGCAGTTAAAGGATTCATGAAGTTTTCAACATCTACAATTCCATTATTAGTTAAATCAGAGACATCAGCTATATATAAAGGTTTTCCTTGTGTTTCTATAGCATAAACAATATGATTACCATCATCAGTTAGCCATGAACTATGATTGTAGCCACCAGGATCTACATTATCTATAGCCACAGGAGAAGAAGAATTGGTAAAATCATAAATCCACATACCATTACCTCCACTATTGCAATAAGCAATATGATCTCTTACATACAAATCATGTACATAGCCTCCCCAAGAAGATAAATTAACACTAGCTAGTAGAGTAGGGGCATTAGGAATAGAAATATCATAAATGATTAAACCTTGGTTTTGGGTATCTGATCCTGCTACATATAATCGTGCATTAGCTTCATCAATAACAATATTATGTGCTCTACCAAAATGTGTTTCTAAAGTACCTAAATTGACAATATTTCCAGAAGGAAGAGCACTCATATCAAATATCCATAATCCTTCATTATTACTAGTATAATTAGTATCATGAATTACATATACATAATTGCCATAAGATTTGACATCTCTCCATATAGAACGACCTGTTCCCATAAATGACTGCTCTAATGTAGGACTAGCTGGATTGGTAACATCTATAAAATGAACTTCTTCAGGAGAACAAATAATGGCATATTCATTTCCTGAACCATCAACATATCCCCAGACTTCATTATAACAAACAGCTCCTCCAAATACACAGGCAGAAGTACTTCCATTCCATGTTCCTTGTAAAGTCATGTTAGAACTAGATTGTGCTATTAAAGATTGAAAAATAATAATAAGGGGTAGTATTAGTATAATTGGTTTCATTCCTTATTAAAAGTTTAGTAATGTCTAATTTGAAAACACTAAAGTAATAAAAAAAAATTGTGTTTTTTTAATTAAAAATGATTTGGTAAGGATTAGACAAAAAAAGGTCGTAATAATTATTACGACCTTTAAAAATATATTTATTTAGTGTCTATTTTTACATCATACCTGGCATTCCACCTCCACCATGCATATGAGGCATAGCAGGAGCATCAGCTTCTGGTTTATCATTAATAACACATTCTGTAGTTAATACCATTGCAGCAATAGATGCTGCATTTTCTAAAGCTACTCTAGTTACTTTAGTAGGATCAATAACACCTGCCTTTTTTAAATCTTCATATACTTCAGTACGAGCATTGTATCCATAAGACACTGCTTTTTTAGCTAAAACATTCATTAATACAACAGAACCTTCAACACCTGCATTTTCTGCAATCGTACGAATAGGAGCTTCTAAAGCTTTTTTCACTAAAGCAATTCCTGTTTCTTCATCAGCATTGCTTCCTTTTACTTTATCAATAGCAGGAATCGTTCTGATAAGAGCAACACCTCCACCAGGAACAATACCTTCTTCTACTGCTGCACGAGTAGCATGAAGAGCATCATCAACGCGATCTTTCTTTTCTTTCATTTCAACTTCTGTTGGAGCTCCAACATGAAGAACAGCAACACCTCCAGCTAATTTAGCTAAACGTTCTTGCAATTTTTCACGATCGTAATCAGAAGTAGTAGTCTCTATTTGAGATTTAATTTGATTGATACGTGCAGTAATATCTTTTTTCTTTCCTTTACCATTAATAACAGTAGTATTGTCTTTATCTACTACAATTTTTTCGCAAGAACCCAACATATCTAAAGTTGTATTCTCTAATTTATATCCTTGTTCTTCAGAAATAACAGTACCTCCTGTAAGGATAGCAATATCTTGAAGCATTGCTTTACGACGATCTCCAAAACCTGGAGCTTTAACAGCTACAATTTTTAATTGAGCACGTAATCTATTCACTACTAAAACACCTAATGCTTGAGAATCAACATCTTCTGCAATAATTAATAATGGACGACCTGCCTGAACAGATTTTTCTAAAAGAGGTACAATATCTTGCATATTGCTTACTTTCTTATCGTGGATAAGAATAAAAGGATTCTCATATTCAGCAGTCATGCTATCTGCATTCGTAATGAAATAAGGAGAAAGATATCCTCTATCGAATTGCATACCAATTACTTCATCTACATAAGTATCAGTTCCTTTAGCTTCTTCAACAGTGATAACACCATCTTTAGTAACACGTTTCATTGCATCAGCAATTAATTGTCCTATTTCATCATCATTGTTAGCTGAAATAGCCGCTACTTGCTGAATTTTATTGAAGTCATTTCCTACAATATCAGACATTTTTTTCAAAGATTTGATAGCTGCATCTACAGCTTTATCAATTCCTCTTTTTAAATCCATTGGATTAGCTCCAGCAGCTACATTTTTCATGCCTTCAGCTACCATTGCTTGGGCTAAAACAGTAGCTGTTGTAGTTCCATCACCTGCTAAATCAGCAGTTTTAGATGCTACTTCTTTTACCATTTGAGCTCCCATATTTTGAACAGGATCTTCTAATTCTACTTCTTTAGCTACAGTTACTCCATCTTTAGTAATTTGAGGAGCACCAAAACTTTTTTGAATTACTACATTACGTCCTTTAGGACCTAATGTTACTTTTACCGCATTTGCTAAGGCATCAACGCCTAATTTTAAGCCTTCACGAGCTTCTGTATTAAAGCTAATTTCTTTAGCCATTTCTCAATATATTTTTTTTAGGAAGTTTAAAAATAAAGATTTGTTTTGTTGTTTAGGATTATCCTAAGATGACTAAAATATCATCTTCTCTCATAATTAAATAATCTTTACCTCTGTAAGTCAGTTCTTGTCCAGCATATTTGCCATAAAGAACTGTATCTCCAACAGATACGTTCATTAGATTACCTTCTTTACCAGGACCAACAGCAACAACTTCACCTTTTTGAGGCTTTTCTTTTGCTGTATCAGGAATAATAATTCCTCCTTCTGTTTTTTCTTCTGCTTTTGCCGGTTGAATTACGACACGATCATTAATCGGTTTCATTTTCATGATAGAATCGGTTTTATATCTATTTGAAATATTTTATTAAAAAAATGCAATAATACAACTTTCATCATCATTCTTTGTGCCAATTGTAAAATAGTGACATTATTTCAGCTTTTAGTGCCAATTAGTAATGACATTAAGGCAATTATGACAGTATTTCGCTATTTTGTAAAATACAATTGAATATATTTTATGTACAATTTAAAATTTTAACTCTCAAAAAAACAGTAAAATCTATAGTGTTACATTTTGCTGTTGTGAAAAATAAACTTTAAGATTTAAAAACTTGATATACAGAATTTTATTTTTCTTTAATTGTTGTTTTTTATGTTAATATCATGTTACAAAATAGCAAATTTTAATTTTGGCATAGATTTAGACTTAAAGGAAGTAAAATGTAAGTTTTATGGAAACACAAATACAAAAACTAATTTTATTTTTTATTTTTTGCTTTTTATTCAATTCTTCCTTGGTGTTTTCTACTACTCCTGTAGTTGGAGATTTGAGTATAAAAATTCTAGCCCCATATAATTTAGTAGAAGATTCAAATAGAGGATTTCAGCCTAAATCTGCACATATTGCAGTAGAAGTTTGTAATAATTCTTCCACAACAACTATGTATGATGTCGTTGTAAATATTGGTGATTTTGATGGATTAGCGAGCCCAACACCAGGTACTTTTCCAGAAAGAACACATTCTGGATTAACAGGTAATTTTTCTTTAACTTTAGAAGATTGTGATCAAGGAACTAGAATGATTCCTGTAATAGAACCAGGAGAATGTATTGTTCAGTATTGGTTTATTACCTATCCTATTACAGATGATAATGGGGATCCTGTTCATGGTGCTTGTGCTTTTGAAGATGATGATTTATGGTTAGAAATGGATGCTTGGGCAACTTATTCAGGAGGGACTGCCGATGAAACATGGACATTTACAATGAGATGTGAAATTTCAGCTATGGCTAATAAAATTTGGCCTAATGGAGATAATAAAGTTCCTCAAGAATATATTGATGCGATTGAGTCTGTTTTAGGTTGGAGACCTGATTTATCAGGTGATTTAGGAACAGAATATGTACATGAAGGAATTTGGTTTGACTTAGGAAATGTGAATCAAGGTTTTGATAATGATGGAGATTTAGTCCCTGATTATAATATTTACATGGCTCCAGTAGGAGATCCCACTAAATTTGATCCTTGTTGTTTTAGATTAGTAAAAACATTTGGATTAATTATTGTAAAATTAACGGATGGTTCAGAACATTTAATTCCTTTTGAAGATCAAATGTATTTCACTAATATACCCCCTAATAATACTGGAACAATAGGTTTAGTATTTTATCAATGGTTAACTATTGGGAATAATTGTTCTTCCGAAATTTCACCATACCAAGAAGTAGCTTCAGGAAGAAATAATGAAAAATTCAATTCTGATTTTGGTACACCAATAGGTGTTGTGAGCTCAGGAGAGCCTAATATTGTATTTGATAAAACAGGAACGGCTACTTTAGCTTCATTGCCAGATGATATAGAATATACTTTAGATTTTACGAATAATGATACATCGCCTTTTGGGGCAGTAGAATTTGGAATGCCTCTAGTATTTTCAGATGTAATACCTGAAGGAACAGTATATGTAGGAGGTTCTGCAGGAGCTAATAATACGCTTGCAGGAATTTCAACTACTATTTATTATTCAACAGACGATGGAATATCATGGCAAAACACAGAGCCAGTAGATCCTACAACTGTTACCAATATTAAGTGGTTTTTACATGATAATGTTCCTATAAATACTACAGTGGGGGTTACATTTTCTGTTACAGTACCTACAACTTATGTAGATAATTATGATGCAACAGTAGATAATACAGCTTGTGTCAGTTTAGGTTTTACAGATTGTCTGTTAATAGATTCTACTACTACTTTATTACCAGGAATAAATGACATTTCAGGTACTGTTTTCGAAGATGATGCTGATAGCGATTCAACAGTTTCTGAATTTGGAGATGGTATTCAACAAGCAGGCGAAGTAGGAATAGAAAGTGTGAATGTTAGTTTATATTATGATCAAGATGGTGATGGAAATGGCGATATCCTTGCTTTTTCAACAACAACAGATGCCAATGGAAATTATAGTTTTACTGATTTACCAGATGGAAATTATGTGGTAGTGATTGATGATGATATTGCTACATCTACCTGTGATATTACCTTAACCTGTTTAGGATGGACAAGCACCACTCCAACTCAAATTGTAATAGATCTAGATAATGCAAATACAAATGCTTTAGCAGAATCAAGCACAGGAAATGATGCTGGATTTGCACCTGCATTACAACTAAAAAAAGCATTATTAACTTCAGATCCTACTTTAGAAGGTCATGAAGTTTCTTATGCGATTAATGTGGCTAATTTAATAGGAGGAGGCAAAGATTTAGCTCCTCAATCGACAGGTAAAGGCGTTGTTTTTCCAAATGCAGATGTTTCCGATCCTTGTGTAACGAACGATAATTTTACTACCTATGGCAATCAATTGGCTATTGATGGAAATACAGATCAAACTTTGCCTACTTGGGGAAGTTCTGTTGGCTGTTCTTTATCATCAAAAGGATTTACTATACAAACATGTGGAACCAATATTAACTCTGCTAAAATAGTATTTGTAGGTTCAATTACAGGAACTATTATAGATGATAATTATATACTTAGAGTTTTTGATGAAAATGATAATATAATTTTTAATTCAAATAACCAGGTTGCTACTAATTTTAATAATTTGAATAGTGAAGCAGTTGTTATAGATGTTTCAAGTATTTTAGAAGTCAATGGAGGAACTATTAATTTTAATAACATTAATAATATTACAATAAGGATTTCATTTACTAGAGATGGCGGAAGTACAGCAACTTATGATGGTGCGACTGTTTTTTTAGATGCCATTGGTTTGTCTATTACTTCTGATAATCCTACTTGTACATTTGGAGAAACAGGAATTCTTAATGAAACTTGTGTAGAAGAAAGTATCCAATATATGTGGGCTGAAGTAGTAAATAATCCTTATAATTTTCTTCCAGTAGCGAATTTAATAGGACAAGATAATAATTTTGCTAGTGCTATTTGGAATACAGACGCTATTGTAGGAGGTTTTACTCCAACATCAACAGGAAACATTGCAAAAGTTGAGGTTGTTGTTCGAATGTATCAAACAGGCTTGGATAATGATATATTAGAATTCACAATAGATGAAAATGGAGGATTTTTAGATAATACAGGACCTATTCCTGTAGCTCAATATTTAGGGTATAATTCTTTAGCAAATGCAGGTGAAGTAACATTTGATATAACTTCTTTTAAAGCGTGGGATTGGACAGATTTTAATTCCACTTTTGGATCCGGAGTTGATGTTGTTTTTAATTCATCTAATTCAGGAAGTGGAGATGGTGCTACATTATATATTGATGCAATAGGTTTTAAAGTCACAGTAGAAGAACCCATAGAATGTTATGATGGCTCTACTTGTTCTGGAGTAGGTTCAGACCCTGCAACAACAATGATGATTGTACCCTTAGAAGATACTTATGATCCTAATCAACTAGAATTTTTATCATCTGAACCAGCCATTTCAAATGATGATGGAGCAGGTACATTAACATGGGATAATATAGGTCCATTATGTGCTGGAGATACTAAACAAGTAGTTGTAACATTTAGAGCTTTAGAACCTACTGTTTCTGGAGAAACACTAATAAATATAGCAACCTCTATGGGAGGGGAATATGGAACGGGTTTACCAATAAATACTGCTCTTGATACTGCTGCTACAACTTTAGTGGCTACAGGTTCAATTGGAGATGTTTTTTGGAATGATAACGGAAATGGTGGAGGTACTTCAGGTAATGGTATTCAAGATGGTACTGAATCAGGCATTCCTGGAGTAACAGTTTACTTATGTTTAAGCAGTGTAACATGTGATGCAACTAATGCAATCGAAACTACAGTTACTGATGCAAATGGTGTGTACTTATTTGATGGTTTAATTGAAGGAGATTATACAGTATCTTATGATGCAACAACTGTTCCTGGTTCGACAACTATACCTACCTATGAACAAGATGGCACAACTGATGGAACAGTAAATGTAAATTTAGATTTTTCTACACTTCCTTTGGGAGAAGATCAATTAGATATAGATTTTGGATTTATAATTCCTAATACTATAATGGGAAATATTTGGGAAGATAATAATGGAGATGGTACTCAAAATTTGGGTGAAAATATTATTGAAGGAGTAACAGTTGAATTAGTCAGTGCTACTTGTACTCCAGGTTTAAATTGTCCTACAACTACTACAGATGCTAATGGAAATTATGTATTTTCAGATTTAGCTGATGGTACTTATGCAGTAGTAGTTCATAATACAACAAATCCATTAGGAATAAATTGGAATAATACATTAGATCCTGAAGGAACAGCTTCTCCAGACCATCAATCTGATCCTATCGTTGTTAGTGGAGGAAATATTTATGATGATTACGATTTTGCTTATCAAGAAATAGGATCTTCTATAATAGGAGATCAATTATATTATGATTGGAATGGAGATGGTATTCAAGATGCTAGTGATGAAGGTATAGCTGGAGTTACAGTAAATTTATATGAAGATTCAAATGGAGATGGAATAATTGATAGTATAGAAGATGCTTTAGTCGCGACTACAACTACAGCCGCAGATGGGACTTATACATTTAATAATTTACCTGCTGGCGATTATATTGTTCAAGTAGATGATACAACTCTAGCGAATAATCTTTACCAGTCAGGAGACCCAAATGAATTAGGAATCACATGTACAACTTGTGATAATATGGGTACGACTTATGTAGATGGTATTGCTAGTAATTTAGATCAAGATTTTGGTTATCAACCTACAGGAACAGGAAGTATTGGCGATTTAGTTTGGTTCGATTCAAATGGCGACGGAATAGTTGATCCTTCAGAAACAGGTTTACCTAATATTACTGTAGAATTATGGGCTGACTTAAATGGAGATGGTACATTTACATTAGTTTCAACTACAGAAACAGATGCTAATGGAAATTATATTTTTGATAATCTTCCTGATGGAAATTATCAAATAATAACAGATATTAATGATCCTGATTTGCCAACAGATGGAGCAGGTATTACATACCAAGCTACTACAAATACAACAATAGACGTTACTATTACTTCAGGGAGTACATTTATGGATGCAGATACTGGTTTTGCTCCTTTTGGAAGTATTGGTGACCAATTATTTTGGGATGCTAATTTAAATGGTACTCAAGATTGGAATGAAATAGGAATAGCCAATGTAGATGTTCAGTTATGGGAAGATACTAATGGTGATGGAGTAGGAGATACGCTAATTGATACACAAACAACAGATGGAAATGGAAATTATTTATTTTCAGGTTTATTGCCTGGAGATTATATTGTTATTGTTGATAGTGGAGATGCTGATTTAGGTGGAGCAGCCCAAACCTCAGATCCTAATTCAGATGGTTTAACTTGTGCTGAAGTATCTGATCCTGATCCTAATATTAATTTAGGATATCCACTTTGTGATAATGCTTATGCTATAAGTGTGGATTATGGAACAACATTTATGGGAGCAGATTTTGGATATGAACCAACAGGAATTATTGGTGATTATATTTGGTATGATATCAATCAAAATGGAATACAAGATGATTATGAATTAGGTATTGCAGGAGCAACTATTGAGCTTCAAGATGGAACTTGTACTTCGGGAGTAGATTGTCCTACAACAATAACTGATATTGATGGTTTATATTCATTTAGTAATATTGCTGATGGAACTTATACCGTTGTTGTAAGTCCTCCAGTAGGATCTAATTACATTGCGTTTTCTGATCCTGATGGAACAGCAGATAATACTACAACAGTGCAAATTACAGGGGGAGAAATATCTAATTTAGGAGGAACAGCTTGTACAAGTTGTAGCTTAGATGTAGATTTTGCAATGATATTAAATGGAAGTAATTCAATAGCTGGAAATGTATGTTTAGAAGATACTGCTACTTCTGATGGAGATTGTGGAGATGCAGGAGATTCTCCTGTAGAAGGTACAATTGTTTATCTATATAATGATGATGGAGATTTGCTTGGAGCGACTACAATTCTTGCAGATGGAAGTTATTCTTTTAATAATTTACCTAATGATATTTATACAGTATCAATAGGAACAACAAGCCCTGTATTAAGTGTAGCAACATCTACGACTGCTGCGGTAACAGTTACGAATACAAGTAATTATCAAAATATAGATTTGAGTACAGGAGGAAATGCAACCGATGTAGATTTTGCTTTTGTGATTGATATTGATATTGATTTCGGAGATTTGCCAACAGATTATCCAACTTATTTGAAATTTGGTCCGATTGGAGCGTATCATATTATTCCAAATATTAGTAGCCCAGATTTATATTTAGGAGCCTTAGTCGATTCTGAAACAGATGGTATAGCAAGTACAATTGCAGATGGAGATGATTTAGATAATATGAATGATGAAGATGGAATTGATTTTGGTAATTCTAAATGGTATGAAGGAACGGTTGTAGATGGATTTGGTGGTTCTTTAGATGCTACAGTATATGGAGAAGGCTGGTTAGTAGGATATATAGATTTTAATAGAGATGGAGATTTTAGTGATCCTGGAGAAATGATTATTAGTGATGCGATTGGCTCAGAAGGAACCAGTACAACTGTAAATTATACATTTGATATTCCTTTAGGATCTAATTTAGCAGGGATGATGTATTCTCGATTTAGAATCTTTGAATCAGAACCTCCCTTTGCTCAATTTGCGTATGCAGGAAGAGCCGACAATGGCGAAGTAGAAGATTATATTATTGATTTTAATTCTCTTCCTGTTGAGTTAATAGAATTTAAAGGTATAACAGATAATTGTAGTACGATTTTACAATGGTCAACAGCATCAGAAAAAAATAATAGCCATTTTATTGTTCAATATAGTATTGATGGTGAATCTTTTGAACCTATAGGATATGTACAAGGAAATGGAACAACTTCTGAAGTTCAAAATTATTCTTTTACTCATGATATTGTTAGGAGAGAATTTAATTATTATAGATTAAAACAAATTGATTTTGATGGTACTTATGATTTTAGCGAAACAATCCAAATTCGTTCTGATTGTAAACAAGTATCTACAAAAGAAATTTTAGTATATCCTAATCCTACTATAAACGATATTACAATTGAAGTAATGAGTGAAACAGAAGGAAATGCAGAATTTAATATTATTGATGTTTCAGGAAAAATATTATATCACAATAATTTTGATGTTAAAATAGGGGTAACAACAAAAACAATTTCTTTAAAAGAATATGCTGCTGGAATGTATATTGTTTTGTATAAAGATAGTTCAGGGAAAAAAGAAACCCTATATGTTGCTAAAGTAGATGAATAATTCATGTTTTAAAATAAAAAAGGAGATATTTATATCTCCTTTTTTATTTTATTCATTCAAAAAATCAATTTTTTCTACGACGGCATTCAAATTCAATTCTCCATAAATATGTGGAAAAGAGTCTCCATTTTTGGCTTCCTCAATGATTAAAGGATGTTCTAATAAACGAGTATCAATTTTTAGTATTACAATATTTTTTATGCCTTGGAAATAATTATTTCTAACATGGTCTTGTTGCCGTTCAAAACAATTATGAATAAATCCTTCTTCGTGATATCTTTGAGGATAATAATATTCTTTATCTTTGAATAAATTAAAATAATCGGGTGTTGTAAAATGGTAAATAATATGCTCCATGATTAAAAAATAATTGATGAAAAATTTATTGATAGCTTTAATTACTTTGAATCTTGCATTTCTTGTGTTCATTTTTTTAATGAATTTAATTCATTATTTATTGAGTACACTGAATTTATCAACAAACGAAATTACGAATACTGAATTAACTAGCCAATTATTTTAATCTTTTATATGAAATTATTGATACAATTATTGATTGTTGTTACATTTTTATTAATATGTTTTACTTTTTATATTCAAACAGAACAGGACAAATGGTATCTGTTGGCTTTGCCTGTAGATAGTCGTTTTTATGAAGGTTATTATTATTGTAATAAATTAATAATAAGTATAAATGTAATTTATCATTTTTATATCATTATTATATCAACGAAGTTGAAAAAAAT
>JAHDII010000073.1 GCA_020630895.1 Saprospiraceae bacterium | reverse complement strand
ATTGAAAATTCCTAGTGTTGAACCCACAGATTATTTTATTAAAGTCATAAATTTTGATAAATTAAATTTTGAGTTTTCCAAAGGTGGAGGAGTATTTAATTTGAATTTTTTATTCAAGCAAAGCGAGAATGAAAATCATCCTATAGCAACTATGGATATCAACCATATTGAAGAAATAGTGTAATAATTTAAGAAATGTAAGTGTCAATTTTAATAAAATTAAATATCTAAACACGACAAAATAAATTCTTTTGACGTAAATAGTTTATTTTGTTATAATTCTAAATTATTTTTACTACTGAATTTGAAAAATTTAGAATTATGACATCATCAGTAGATAGCAAAATTAAAAAAACGAATAGTCCTTCAAGAATTGCTCAGCCAGGTTGTTCATTTCTTATCCAAGAAGAAAAACCTCAAAATATCTTCATTTCTGAAGAATGGAATGAAGAACAAAAAATGATATATGATATGGTACAAGATTTCTGTAAAAAAGAAATTATGGAAGCCATGTTATCTAGAGGAAGAGAATTTGAAATTACTAAAGATAAAGAAGAAATCCTTCAATTATTTGATAAAGCTTCAGAATTAGGATTGTGTGGTGTAAGTATTAGCGAAGAATATGGAGGAATTAATTTAGATTTTAATACGAGTTGTCTTTTTGCAGAAGCCTCTGCTTATGGATTCTCTTTTGCAACAACTATGGGCGCTCAAACATCAATTGGCTCTTTGCCGATTGTATATTATGGTACAAAAGACCAAAAAGAAAAATATTTACCTGGTATTGCTTCAGGAGAATTAAAAGCTTCTTATTGTTTAACAGAACCTCGTTCTGGTTCTGATGCAAATTCAGGAAAAACTTCTGCTACCCTAAATGAAGCAGAAACTCATTATGCTATTAATGGTCAAAAAATGTGGATCACTAATGGAGGTTTCGCTGATATTTTTATTGTTTTTGCTCGTATTGATGATGATAAAAATCTTTCTGCATTTATTGTTGAAAAAGGTTTTGGAGGAATAACACTAGGGGCGGAAGAAAAAAAATTAGGAATAAAAGGTTCTTCAACAGTTCAAGTATTTTTTGAAAATTGCATGGTTCCTAAAGAAAATTTATTAGGAGATAGAAATGGAGGTTTTAAAATTGCCCTCAATATTTTAAATACAGGTAGAATTAAACTAGCAGCAAGTACAACAGGAGGTTGTAAATTATCAATTGACCAAGCGGTAACTTATGCCAAACAAAGAGAACAATTCGATACTCCTATTGCTAATTTTGGAGCAATCAAACATAAAATAGGACAAATGGCTGTTCTAACTTATGCTGCTGAAGCAGCTCTATATAGAACAGGTCATAATATCAATTTAAAAACAGAAGAATTTTTATCTCAAGGAAAATCTGAGAACGAATCTAAATTAAAAGCGATTAGAGAATATGCTGTAGAATGTTCTTTATTAAAAGTAAAATGTTCTGAAAATTTAGATTATGCTATTGATGAATGTTTACAAATTCATGGTGGCATGGGTTACTCTGCTGAATTAGGAATCGAAATGGGCTATCGTGATGCTAGAATTACTAGAATTTATGAAGGAACAAATGAAATTAATCGTATGCTTTCTTTAGCAGAATTAACCAAAAGAGCCATCAAAACAAAAGAAGTAGATTTAGTGGGGGCAGGTAAAAAAATTCCTACATATATATTAAAACAATATTTACCATTCAAATCTAATTCAGGTTGGAATCAAGAAGAAAGAATCGTAAAAAATATTAAAACTTTATTTATGATGTTGTCTGGCAAAGCTGGGCAAGAACTCAAAGAAAAAATGGTTGATGAGCAAGAAATGGTCATGAATTTTGCCGATATTTTAGCCGAAGCTTATTTCTGTGAATCAGTTCTTTTAAAAGTACAAAAATTAGAGAAAAATAAATTGTATTCAGGAAAAGATTTTGATATTAGAAAAAAAGCCCTGCAAGTTTATTTATACGAAGCAATTGATATTTGTAGAAAATCTGCAAACGATGCTATCAATTCTTGGGCAACAGGTTCTAATAAAAAAATGATGAAAAGATTTACAAACAAACTTCTTTTTAATTATGATATTAATGTAAAAAATCTAAGAAGAGAAATAGCAGAATATGTTTATGAAAAAGGAGAATATACTTTGTAGTATTAGTATCTAGTATTCAGTTGATTTCTAAATATTGAATACTATAAATACTAAATACTATAAATCTAAATACTAAATAAAATGCAATCAAAAAAAGTAGTATTAATTGATGGAAATAGAACCCCATTTCTAAAATCAGGAGGAGCATATATGGATATGATGTCTTACCAATTAGGACAACATGCCATAAAAGGTTTATTAGGAAAAACAGGAATTGATCCTAGTGAAATCGATCAAGTAATTATGGGAACGGTAATTTCTAATCTAAAAACGAGCAATGTAGCTAGAGAATCTGCCATCAGTGCAGGTGTTCCCAATAAAGCAGCTTGTCATACAGTAGCACAAGCTTGTATTTCTGCTAATCGTGCAATTGCAACAGCCTGTTTAGAAATTTATGCAGGGCAAGCAGATGTTGTTATTGCAGGAGGGGTGGATAATACATCAGATACACCGATTACTTTTAAAAAGAAAATGCAAAAGAAATTATTCAAAGCTCAAAAATTAAAAGGCTTTGGTGATATGTTGAAATTTGCTACATCTTTGCGTCCTTCAGATTTTGCTCCAGATAGACCTCGCGTTGCTGAATATACAACCAATAGAGTAATGGGTGAAGATTGCGATATTATGGCAGCAAGATTCCACGTTAGTCGAGAAGAACAAGATGAATTTGCTGTGCGTTCTCATCAATTGGCAGCAAAGGCTTGGGAAGATGGACATTTAGGAAAAGAAGTGACTCCTGTTTCTTTGCCTCCTAAATTTAAAACTATTGAAAAAGATAACGGTGTACGTGGGGATTCTACTGTAGAAAAAGTTAAAAAATTAAGACCTGCTTTTGATAAAAAATTTGGAACATTAACTGCTGCTAATTCTTCTTTTTTATCTGATGGTGCAGCAGCAGTTTTATTAATGAGTGAGGAAAAAGCTAAAGAACTAGGACTCACTCCCAAAGCAGAAATTGTAGATTTTGTTTTTACAGGACAAGATTTAGAAACAGAATTATTATTAGGACCAACGTATGCTGTTGCTGAATTATTTAAAAGAAATAATCTTACTTTTAATGATCTTGATGTTGTTGAATTTCATGAAGCATTTGCAGGACAAATTTTAGCGAATATCAACGCTTTGGCCTCTGATGAATTTGCTCAGAAAAATTTAGGTAGAGAAAAAGCAGTAGGTAAAGTTCCAATGGAAAAATTTAATTTATGGGGAGGTTCTCTTTCTATTGGGCATCCTTTTGGTGCAACAGGTGCTAGACTATTAAATACAACCGCCAATAGATTAATTCACGAAAAAGGAACATTAGGAATTTTAGCCGCTTGTGCTGCAGGTGCTCACGGTCATGCTATGTTGATTAAAAAATATTTAGATAAATAGATAATTAGATTTCAAAATCTAATTATCTATTTATCTAAGAATCTAATTATCTAAATTAAAATGAAACGAGAAGATTTTTTTACTATAGAAAAAAACGAAGATGGAATTTGTACCATCTGGTTAGAAAATAAAATAGACGGAATTAATATTGTATCTCCTAAATTAATTTCTTTAATGGATGAAATGTTTCAAGAAATGTTTGAAGACACATCTATTAAAGCATTAATTTTAATTTCTAAATTAAAAGATTTTATGGCAGGTGCTGATATTAAATCTTTTGAAATAGAACGCGAAGGAGAATTTAGACCTTTCCAAAAAAGAGGACACGAAATTTTAGCAGCATTGGAGTCAGATAGACGCCCCGTTATTGCAGCAATTGATGGCACTTGTTTTGGTTTAGGTTTAGAAGTCGCACTTGCTTGTCACGTTAGAATTGCTTCTAATTCTTCACATACAAAATTAGCATTACCTGAAGTAAAATTAGGAATTTTACCTGGTGGTGGAGGAACACAAAGATTACCTCGTTTAGTAGGTTTGCAAAAATCATTAGACATGATGTTGACAGGTAAAAATATTTATCCTTATCAAGCTAAAAAAATGGGATTGGTAGATGAAGTAGTGGATAAAAATAAATTACATCATGCTGCATTAATGATGGCAAAAAAATTAATGCAAAAACCATTACAACGAAAAAGAAAAATTGCTTTTAAGGATAAAATTTTAGATGGCACTTCTTTTGGAAGAAATATTGTTTTTAAACAAGCCAAAAAAATGGCATTCAAACAAACTCAAGGAAATTATCCTGCCGTTCCTGCTATTATTGATTGTGTAGAAACAGGATTAAAAAAAGGAACTAAAGCAGGTTATGAAAAAGAATTAGAACATTTTGAAAAATTAATGCTCACTCCTGCAAGTGCTGGTTTACGGTCTTTATTTCATATCATGACCGTAAATAAAAAATATACAAAACCAGAAAAAAAATTACATACTTTAGGAATGATTGGTGCTGGTTTTATGGGGAGTGGAATTACTGAAATTAGTGTAAAAAATAAAATAGATGTTTATTTAAAAGATATTGCTCCTCAAGGAATAGAAAATACAAAAAAAGCGATTTGGAAAGGTTTAAAAAAGAAAATAAAATATAAAACCTTATCTAAAGTTGATGCAGAAAAAATCATGAGTAAAATTCATGGACGATTAACTTATGATGATTTTGAAAATGCAGATATTATTATTGAAGCAGTTTTGGAAAA
Source organism: Saprospiraceae bacterium (assembly GCA_020630895.1). Classification (GTDB taxonomy): domain Bacteria; phylum Bacteroidota; class Bacteroidia; order Chitinophagales; family Saprospiraceae; genus JAHDCE01. The sequence goes on along the minus strand of JAHDII010000073.1, from coordinate 8,301 downwards.
AATGGAACTCAAGAAAAAAATAATTGATGATATTCAAAAACATGGAAATAAAAATGTAATTATTGCGACCAATACTTCGGCACTTTCTGTTACTGAAATGGCTGAATATTCCAAGCATCCAGAACGAGTGATTGGAATGCATTATTTTTCTCCTGTGCCTAAAATGCCTTTATTAGAAATTGTAAAAACACCTCATACAGCTCAATGGGTAATTGATGCTTGTTATGATTTTGGAGTACGTCAAGGGAAAACGGTTATTGTAGCTAATGATTGTCCTGGTTTTTATGTCAATAGAATTTTAATTCCTTATTTAAATGAATGTTTATTAATGGTAGATGAAGGAATTGCTATTGAAAATATTAATGCAGCAATGGAACAAAAAGGATTTCCTGTAGGACCATTTAAGTTGTTAGATGAAGTAGGTTTAGATGTGGCGGCTCACGTAGTAGAAACAGGAAAAAAAGCAGCAGAAACTCGTCCAGATTTTCCTGTAAATTTATCTGTTTTAGATATGTATGAAAAAGGATATTACGGCAAAAAAAATAAAAAAGGATTTTTTAATTATAATGAAAAAGGAAAACGAAATGGTGTCAATAAAGAGGTATATTCTTTTTTCAAAGGAGATGGTTCAAAACAATTAAAATCGAAAGATATTCAGGATAGAGCTTTATTTATGATGTTAAATGAAGCATTAATGTGCCTAGAAGAAAATATTATTGATTCTCCAACAACAGGAGATACAGGTGCTGTTTTTGGAATTGGATTTTTACCCTTTACTGGAGGACCATTTAGATATATGGATTTTCTAGGTTTAGAAAATGTAAAAAATACTTTTTCTGAATTAGAAAATAAATATGGTGCAAGATTTAAAGCCGCTAATATTTTAAATGAAATGATAAAAAATAATAAAACGTTTTATACTCAAAAAAAAGAAGTAGTAAAAGTATAAAGCAAAATTAAAAAATATCGAATAAAAAAGGATCGACCTTATTTAATTTTTTATAAAACTTTTTATACAACGTAACAAATCATAAACCTTTAAATTATTTTATTTGAAAATTAATTCCGTTATCATAAAAGCAATTTATAAAATTTGTTTGAAAGAACTTTTTTTTGATAGAGAATCTTTATTTTATAATAAATTAAAAAATGCAAAAAAAGAACTAGAAGAACAATATCCAATAGAAAGTTTAATTCCTATTGAATCTGCTTTGGGATTAATTCAATTTTTTTATGGAAAAAAAGATGCATATAAAATTGGTGCAAATATAGGGCGTCAATTAAAAGTTCATGATTTAGGTTCTTTAGGATATTTTTTATTATCTTGTAAACATACATTTTTTGTAAAAGAACATTTAGATAAATATCAATTCTTATTAAGTGATACATTTAATTTCAATTTTAATTTTGATAAAGAATTAATGACATGGAATTTAACTACTCCGATTTTAGAACAAGCAACAGGTTCTAAAACACTTCAATTTTTATGTGATTTAGAAATAGCTTTTCGTCATCAAATGATCAACGAATTATTACAAAAAGAAATTTATCCTAATTCAATTAGAGTATTATATATTTCTTCAGAAGAACATAAAAAATTTCTAGAAAAAAAATATAATTGTTCAATAAAATTTGGAGCCAATATCAATAGCATTACATATAAAATTTCAGACATTAATCATTATATTCCTTCAAGTAATTATCATGTATATCATACACTTCAACCTAAATTGAATGAACTCCTAAAAAAATGGAATGAAAATGAAGGAAATTATTCTTTAAAAATAAGAAGATTAATTTTGAGTAATTTAGGACATCATAATTTTTCTTTTGAATATCTGGCAACAAAACTCAATATGTCTATCAGAAATATTCAAAGACAATTACAAAAAGAAGGAACAAGTTATAATCAATTATTAGAAGAATGTAGAAAAGAAATGGTTATCATTTATATTAAAAATAATTTAAAAAGTAAAGACATCGCACAACGATTAGGATATTTAGAAACCAATTCTTTTGCCCGCTCTTTTAAAAAATGGTATCAAATGAGTATTAAAGAATTTAAGAAAACTCTTGTTTCCTAATTGAACAATAAATGACAAACTAGCGAATTTTCGTTTTTGGATATGTTTCTGACAGTTTTGGATGCTTCATTCTTCTCTGACCTTTTGTATTTTCGAGCCATTAAAAATTACTTACTTACTTATTCATGGCACAAAAATACTCTAGAAGGAAGTTCATAGGAACTTCCACTAAAGGAATATTAGGACTTGCAGCAGCAAGTTCATTCCTAACCTTACAATCATCTTGTAAGGAGAAAAGAAACAAAAACTTTTCTAAAGCAATCATTATTGGTACAGGTTTTGGCGGTGCGGTTGCTGCTTTGCGTTTAGGACAAGCAGGAATAGATACAATCGTTCTAGAAAAAGGTTTATCATGGGAATCTTCCAATGGAGAAAAACCATTTACAAAGCAATTTCCGCCAGATAAACGTTCTACTTGGCTTCGCGATGAAACTGTTTTACCTCTTCCTCCCCATAGTGCTATCAGTCAATACACAGGAGTTTTAGAAATGACTGAATTTGGAAATATGAATGTTTACACAGGTGCTGGAGTAGGAGGTGGTTCATTAGTATATGGAGGAATGACGGTAAAGCCTACTCAAAATCATTTTGAACAAGTATTTCCCTCTGAAATAGATTTTACTCAAATGGATGCCATGTACTACCCCAGAGTAAAAGCTATGCTTGATGCACAAACGATTCCCTTAGATTTAGAAGAAACAGAATATTTTGAATATTCACGTGTTTTTAAAGAATTAGCGGATGCTGTAAATCTAAATACTCGCAAAATTGATATTGCTTATAATTGGGATATTATTAGACAAGAAAGAGATGGTATCATAGAAAAATCTGCTTTAGCAGGAGACTTGATTTATGGCAATAACTCAGGAGCTAAAAATAGTTTAGATAAAAATTATTTAAGAGAGGCTCAAAATACAGGTTTTATAGAAATTAGAACCCTTCATAAAGTAGTTTCTATTATTAGAAATGAGCAAAATAAACAATATGAAGTGGATATTGATATTATAGATACCAAAGGAGCTACTGTAGAAAAAAAGAAATTGTATTGTGAATATTTATTTATGGGAGCAGGTTCTCTTGGAACTACTCATCTATTATCCAAAGCAAAAGCAGAAGGAACACTTTCTCAACTCAATTCTTTTTTAGGTAAAAATTGGGGAACCAATGGAAATACTATGTTCATGAGAGAGAATTTAGGTTTATTCAATAATACAGGAACAATACAAGCCAATCCTCCCATTAGAGCATTAGAACATTTTGATAATCCAATTACTCCTATTTTAATAGAAAATGCTCCTTACCCAATTGGAGCAGTTGTACCTATTGATTGTTTTTGTCATTTGCACCTCGCTTTAGGTTTAGAAGATACTAGAGGAGAATTTACGTATAATAATGAAACAGGACAATTACAATTAGATTGGCCCAATTCAGGAAATGATTTAATCATACAAGCCGCTCAACATACGGTTAGTATTCTAGATCAGGCAGATCCTATTCAAGAAACTTTAAGCACCGTTTTATCACCTACAGGTTTTACTAAAAATTTCACTTATCATCCTCTTGGCGGAGCTTGTATCAATCAGGTAACAGACCAATATGGTAGAGTAGAAAATTATGATAACTTATATGTGATTGATAGTGCATTAATGCCTGGTTCTTCTGCTGTAGCTAATCCTTCTTGGACGATTGCAGCTCTTGCAGAAAGATGTATGGAACATATTTTATTGAACGATTTTAGATAAAATATGCTTGGCTTTTTGGGGAGGTAATTTTATATTTTTATCTTTAGAGGAAGATATAATACTTGTCATACCAAAATACCCAATATGAAAAATTTAAAATTATTTATTTTAGGATTTTTTTTGATCCCTTTATTCTCTATTGCACAAGAAGGACAAAATTTAAAAATATCTGTTCATAACTTTAAATATCTACAAAATCAAAAAGATTTTCATGGTGGAGAAACAGGGATAGAATGCGAAATGGATTTACACTTTTCTGAAGTCATTACTGATTTTTTTAAAAAGAGTTTTCAAATCACATGGAAATTAATAGATCAAAATAATCAAGTAGTGTATAATAGTGAATTAAATGCTTCTTCTAATTTTAATAAAAAAGAATATAGTAGCCCTAGTGTACCTTTTGATGAGAAAAATCCAAGCACAATGGAAGATAAAAATGTAGCACTTTTTATTGCATACAAAGATTTAAATTTAGAAGAAGGAACTCATCAACTAACATTAGTTTTATCTGCTACCAATAAAATAAAAAATCATCCTGATTTTTGGAAAGAAAAAATAATAATTGAACAAAAGACATATCAAAAATATACAATAAATGAACAAGAATTTGATTTGCAAAATTTTAATATGAATTATAAAGCAGATGGTTTTGCTATTAAAGAAAAATGTTTGTTATTTTCTTTCGATTTATTTCTAAAATATTATAGAGATAATTTAGATACTAAAGGATATAAATTATATTGGAAAATACTAAACCAGCATCAACAAGTTATTTTTAATTCGGAAATAGCTTCTTCAGTTCATCATAGATATGAATTGATTCATATTAATAATATACAAGAAAAAGGATTTGATAAAATAAAATTATATTTGCAATATCAAGATATAAAATTAAATACTCCAGAAGAAGTAACATTTATTATCCTTGCTGAGGATGACACAAAAAATAGAAGAGAAATCTTAAAAGAAAAAATGTATTTAGATATTCCTGAAAAATACAAATATGAAGACCAAGAATTTACGATAAAAAATCTTCATATTTTTGAAAACAAAAAAGATGGTGTTCAAGGAATTAATTGTGTTTTTAATATATCATTTAAATATAATAGTACTCTTCAGAATTTAGATAAAGGAGATAATTATTGTTTTTATTTAAATTTGTATCATTCAAATAAAGAAAAAGTTTCTTTATATAAAAGTTATAAAAAAAGACAATATACTAGTAATAACTTTTTTAGAGTCACTCCTTCTTCAGAAAAAGAATCACATGAAGTAAATATTTTTATCCCTTATAGAATTATACAATTAGAACAAGGGAGCTATCCATTAAATTATGAATTAAAAGTAACGGATGAAAATAAAAGAATTCAATTTCCTATATTACAAACAGGTAATTTTGAATTAGACCAACCACAAAAAAAATCTGCTTTGATTCGCATAGATAAATTAGTAGTAGAATATGATAAATATGATGCACAAGTTTTAAATTTTGGAAGTACCAAACCAGATTTACAATGGCATTTATTAGTCGGAAAAGATTTAATATACCAAACTAAAACAATGAAAAATTCTTTTTCTGCTTTTGCTGGAAGTGCTACAATAAATTATGTAGAAGGAGATGAAATTAATATTGTAGTTTATGATATTGATAAAACTGTTTTTAATCCTAATGATTTTATTGAATCTTATACTATTCCTTATACAAAACAAAAAACGTCTTTTTCTAAAAAAGATATTTCTCATGGCAGTATTGAAAAATTAACTTATTCTTTTAAATAAAAATACAAGATCTATTTTAGAATAATGAATATTAAAAAAAATAAAAAAGCAAAACCTTTTATTAAATGGGCAGGAGGTAAAACACAATTAATTGAGGAAATTGATAAAATGATTCCTCAAAAATTGACATCCTGTAATTTTACTTATATAGAACCGTTTATTGGAGGGGGAGCTGTTTTATTTTATATGTTAAATCAATATCCTCATATTGAAAAAGCAATAATTAATGATATTAATAAAGATGTAATTAATGCTTATAAAGTATTGAAATTCAATGTAAATTCCTTGGTGGAATATTTAAAGGAATGGGAAAAAGAATATCATCAATTAAAAGAAAGAAAAGAATATTATTATCAAAAAAGAGAATTATATAATTTAAGGAAATCAGACAATGTTACTCAAGCAGCATTATTTATTTTTTTAAATAAAACTTGTTTTAATGGCTTGTATAGAGTAAATAAAAAAAATGAATTTAATGTCCCCATAGGGAATTATAAAAAACCAGTAGTTTGTAATGAAGAGAATTTTTTATTAGTTCATGAATTGCTTCAAAAAGTAGAAATTTTAAATGGTGATTTTGAAAATACTTTACCTTGGGCAAATACAAATACTCTTTTTTATTTTGATCCTCCATATAAACCTATCAATAAAACCTCAAATTTTAATGCTTATTCTCAACATAGTTTTAATGATCGGGAACAAAAAAGGCTAGCAAATTTTTGTGATACTTTAAATGCTTTAGGACATAAATGGATTTTGAGTAATTCAGATGTGAAAAACATTAAAGAAGAAAATAATTTTTTTGACGATTTATTTGAAAAATATAATATTAATAGAGTTCTTGCAAAAAGAAATATAAATTCTAATGCTAAAAAAAGAGGTTATATAAAAGAACTTTTAATTTCTAATTATTAAATAAAATCAAATGCCTACAGAAAAAGAAATAAAATTATTTGTAGAAAATTATAAAAATGACGAAGGAGAAAATCCTATTGTTGCAGCATTAAATATTTGGACATTTGCAAAAAGTATTCCCCTTCAAATTTTAAAATCAGGAGTATTGTCAATTTTAATTTATGGCATAACGGTAGGTGTTGCTTGGTATTTAGATGTTCCCTGGTGGATGTTTTTAGTCATGGTAATAGGAGGCGGATTGGCTTTGTTTTTTTTAATATTTACAGGTTTAATTCGTTTTGTTTCTCATTCTTTTATTGATGCTATTTCAGATTTATTTTCTAGTTTAATTTCTCCTATAGATGATATGTATGATTTATATCAAGATTCTAATGAAGAAAAATTGTCAAGAACACAATTTGCTGGAAAAGTAATAAATGATGTTTTACTCCCTAGAGTATCTGATAGTTTATCTTTATTTCCAATGAAAGGATCTTTAGGAAAAAGTCTAGGAGTATTTTCTAATGTATTAGAAGAAAAAAAGAAAGAAATAGAAATAGAAGAAAAAGAATTTTCAGTTGAAGATGTAAAAAATAGTTCTGTTAAAAGTTTAATGGCAAATGTTTATACTTCATCTTCAAAAGCAAAATCAATAATGAGTAAACCTTTCTTTTTTGTAGCACTTTTTTATTTAGTAGTTTGGGGAGGGTTAATCATTTTACATCTTATTTTTTAAATTCAATATATAATGAATCAATATATTTCTTTACTTCGAGGAATTAATGTCAGCGGAAAAAATAAAATTAAAATGGCAGAACTCAAAGAAATGTTTTTTTCTCTGGGTTTTGAAAATGTGATTACATATATCCAAAGTGGAAATGTTATTTTTTCTAGCCAAGAAAAAAATAAAAAAGATATTGAAAAAAAGATAAAAGAAGAAATTTTAAAACAATGGAATTTTGATGTACCTGTTTTAATTAAAACAGTTGAAGAATTTAAAAATGTAGTAGAAAATAATCCTTTTATAGAAAAAGATGAGAATATTGATATTACAAAATTACATCTCACCTTTTTAAAAGAAATACCTTTAGAAGAACATCTAGAAAAAATTAAAACCTACAGCTTTTCTCCAGATGAATTTATAATTGATGATAAAAATGTTTTTGTTCATTGCCCAAATGGTTATGGCAGAACAAAAATTCATAATAACTTTTTTGAAAGAAAATTAAAAGTAGAAGCCACAACTAGAAATTGGAAAAGTATTTTAAAATTAATAGAATTATCAAAATAATTTTATTCTGTTTTAAAACCTATAGTAGCACAATCGCAAGTAATATTAAAACAGAGAATATCTGTTAAAAAATCAGCATTAAAACATCCTCCTGTAATATCTGTTAAAGGATCTCCAACACTTAAACCACTCGGCAGCGGACTTGGCGGATTAGCAGGATTATAATTTAAAGCATGAACATTATACACATCTCCTACATTTAATCCAGTTGTTGTAAAAATACCTGTAGTATTTTGAGCAATAAAATTACCGCTTTCATCAGCTAAAACAAAGACTTGTTCATAACTACTATTTTCGCCTGTTGTACTGACTACAATATCTACATTTTTACAAATATCTGTTGGAGTACAAATACAGGAAATAATATTAAAACAAACAAAATCAGTTAAGAAATCGGCATTAAAGCATCCCCCTGAAATACTATTAATAGGATCTCCAACACTTAAAGCACTAGGTAGTGGACTTGGCGGATTAGCAGGGTCATAATTTAAAGCATGAACATGATAAGTTT
>JAHDII010000072.1 GCA_020630895.1 Saprospiraceae bacterium | reverse complement strand
TAATAATAGTTCTGCACAAGAAAAGAAAAATCCTTTACAAACAAAATCTGTTTCTATATTTAAAAATGGTTCTGGTTTTTTTATTAAAGACGGAACTGTAAAAACAAAAAATGGAGCTTATACCATTACAGAAAATATTCCTAGAGCATTATTTGGTACATTTTGGATTCATTCTAAAAGTAATGAATTAAAACATGTAAGTAGTTTTACTGATCTTGTAACCACAAAACAAGAACAAGTGGCTCGTAGTTTTATTGAATTAATTCAAGCGAATAAAGGAAAAAAATTAAAATTATTTTTAGACAAAGACGAAGCGATAGAAGGAGTCGTTGAAGAAATTACAATGAAAGATTCTAAGGGGGAAGAAAAAACATTTATAGATAATACAATTATCGTTTTTAAAACAGGAGGAAAATGGCTTTCTTTATTTCCTTCAGAAATTAGAAGAATAGAATTTTTAGAAAAACCGACTCAACTTTTAGAAAAAGAAACGACTACAAGTAAATATGTTTTAGAAATTGATTTTACATCTAAAAAAGAAGAACAAGGTTTAGAAATGATGTATCTTCAAAATGGAATTAATTGGACACCTACTTATTTAATAGAATTAACTTCTGATAAAAAAGCTCAATTATCTTTAAGAGCAGAGGTAACTAATAATGCAGAAGATATTGAAAATACAGACATTAATTTTGTAGTGGGAATTCCTAATTTTAGATATGCCAATCGCCTTTCTCATTTAGTTGATTTTTTAGGAATGATTTATCCCAATAATAATAATTATGCTATGAATAATTTTTCCAATTCTTTAGCTACTCAACAATTAAATTATGAAATTGACGATCTTTCTGCTGGAGGAGGTTCTACACCTATGGGTGGTGGTGTTCATGGAGATGCAGCAGAAGATTTATATTTTTATAAAGTTAAAAATTTAACTTTAAAAACTGGAGGAAGAGGTCAATTTCCTATTTTTAGTAAAGAGATAAATATCAACCATATTTATGAATGTAATTTAGCTCAAAATAGTACAAGCAGAGGATACTATCAAAAAGATTTTTTATTTAATCCAGATAATCAAAATCCAGTATATCATTCTATTAAAGTAAATAATGAAATGGAATTTCCTTGGACGACTGGTTCTGCAATGGTAGTCAGCAAAAAAGCGGATAAAGAAACTCGACCTATCAGTCAAGATATGCTGAGTTATACTCCTATCAAAGGACATAGTTATGTAAAATTAACTGAAGCACCAGATATAAAAATAAAACAAGCAGAAAAAGAAATCAATCGTGATTTAAAAGTAAAAAAAATACAAAATAATTCTTCTTATTATTATGATTTAGTTACTGTAGAAGGAAAAATAAAAATAAAAAGTTATAAAGATAAAAAAGTAGATCTCAATATTAAAAGAACAATTTTAGGTCAATTATTAGAATCTGATATCAAATGGTTAAAAGCAGAACGCGTCAATAGAAATGGAGGAATTAATAAAACAACAGATGTTTGTTGGGAAACTTCTATTAATGGAGGTGAAGAATTAGAAATTACTTATACCTATAAAGTATATGTTCCTCAATATTAATTTTTATGAATTATAAAAGATGAGTCATCTCGAATTTTAGTTATTTAAATTCGAGATGACTCATCTTTTCATGCATTTACTAAAGCCATAAACAATGCAACTAACATGGTAGATATTCCTAGTGCTTTGTTATGATTTATTATAATATCTCGCCATCCTAACATGACTAAAAATTCTAAAAACAATAAGGATAAAAAAGGATAAGATCCCACACTAGGAGGTATATTTAATTCTCCTATAAAAAAAAATAAAATTCCTCCTAATATAATAATGAGCGTAGAAATAATAAGAATTTTATTTTTATTATAATTTTCGTTTTGAATATAATTAAAAAAGAAAAAGAAGTTTGTACTCGCTAAAAAAGAAGCTACTATCACAAAAAAATATTTCTGATCAAAATCATAAGCGAGTAAAATTCCAGGCACATTTTTATCTAAAAAATACCAAGCAATAATATTAAATAATGTTCCAAAAATAAATCCAATAAATAATTTTTTATTGGATATTATTTTTACATCTGGAGCATCTAATATTTCTTCATTAATATTCATATAAAAATGATGCTTCGAATTATTGATTCATTTTTAAGAGTTTGGTAATTTGTTCAACAATATTTGGATCGTCAGGCATTTTAGAAGAACTTTGAGCAATGGTACCATCTCTATTAATTAAAAAAACAGCAGGTAATTCTTTCACCCCATAATCTAAAGCAACTTGAGCATTTAATATTCCTTCTGCATGAACATGAACGCCTGTATATTTTTTTCTTTGAACAAAATTTCTCCAATCATTTTTATTATAATCTAAAGAAATATATAAAAACACAACATCTTTTCCTTCAAACTTTTTTCTTAAATGTGTTGAATTATCAATTTGGTGTACACACATTTTACACCACGTTGCCCAAAAATCAATAAAAATAATTTTACCTTTTAGATCAGATAATGTTATTTGTTTTCCATCAATATCTACTAGAGTAAAATCAGGGGCAGGCATATCTTTTAATAAGACTTTTGTTTCTCTTAATATATCTTTTAATGTTTCTTTATATTCTATAACAGGGCATTCATTCATAAATTGTTTAACATCATACATTACCCTACTTAAATTTCCATTTTTACATTCTTCAACCAATCGTTTAGCGATATAAAAATATTTAATATTTCCTTTAAGATATTTATCAGAAATTTCAAATAATTTTAATCCTTCATTTTCTTGTTCCAATCTTTTATCTCTCATAAAAGATTCTAAAAAATAAATATAAAATTCATTAGGAAGTACATTTTCATTAGTAATTGAAATCTCATCCAAATAATTATAATATTTTTTTTCTTTTATTTCAATAGGTTCTGAAATTCCATATTGAAGAGGATTTTCCCAACGGTAATTGGTTAAATAATAAGCATACCAATAATCAATATCTCCTTTAATATAATTTTCAAATTCAGGAGAAATATCTTTTTTTTGTTTTTTTAAAAAATCTAATTTTTGTGTATAAACATGATCCATATAATTTTTAAAATTTTTAGGATTATATGAATATACTTTTCCTTTAGTTTCTATATCTTGATTTCTAAAACGAGTTCTTATTTTTCTAATAAAATTATTATGCGTTCCTCCTAGATCAGAAAAACCAATTGTTTTTTCAAAATCATTAGCATCAAAAGAAACAGCTAAATTTTTGTGGGGTTCTAAATAAATTTCAGTACTACTCGCTCCATAAACTATTTTACCTACGGTAGATTGAAAAATATTTAATACTGTAGAAAAAGAACCATCAGATTTGATATGTAATACATAATTTACTTCTTCTCTATTCACAGGATCAGGATATAAAATAATTTGTGCTTTTTTTCCTTTATGGTTATTAATTTTCCCTGAAATTTGAATCGCATATTTTGTTCTTTCTACAGGTTCTAAATTAATTTGTCCTAAAATAGTTGCTGGATTTATTGTAGAAACAGTAAATTGATTTTCAGGCGTATTTTTTTCTTTTCTTCTTCGTTCTGCTAATATTCTTTGAGCTTCATCAGGAGTATATCCTCTAGCTAACAAATCTAATTCTGATTCTAAATTTTTCTCCAAACGTCCTACAGTTGTTGCTACGGCAGTAGGAATATTTTTTTTAGCTGTTCCTGATTTTTCATTCAATACATTTTCGTATGCAGGTAACATTTTGGCATAAGGAGATTCTGTTACATCAGAAGAAATATTTCCACGAACAATAGCACTATTATAAATATCTTCTATAGCAACATCTAATTCTTGATAAGTATTATTCTTAAGAAATTCACTGACTTCGTCCTCCATAAATTGATAAGTTGTAGAATTGCTTCTCCAATAAATTTTTCGGGCTGTTACATAATATTTAGCTCTTCCTGTTAAATATAAATCATCTGCTGAAGTTGTATAATTATATGTAGGAGTAGTCATTTGCTGAGTTCTATATACTTTTTGAGTTGTTTTTCTTTCTTCCAATTTTACACCTCCTCCAAAAACCCAACCTACAATTCCATTACCTGCCTCAACATTATAAAAATAATCAGTTAAAGATTTTCCTCCTATTGTAAATGTATAAGTACGATCTGATTGCCTACCTAAAAAATTCATTTCGGCACCCTTTTTTACAAGAGTTACTGCATTAGGTTGGTTGGGACTTTTTCTCACTCTAAGACGATCTACTTGTGCTATATATACCTTTTTAGTAATTTCTTCTTCAATAGCAATTGTTTTTGTAATTACTTTATTTGCAGTAGACTTTTGACGATTAAAGGCTTCTAACAATTCTCCTGCTCCTCCAAATATCCATCCTTCTTCTCCATTATATGTTCTTATTTTATACCAATGTTCTGTTTTATGAATTCCATCAATTGTTTGGCTCGTCATCGTACTAGAACGTTGTCCTAAATATCGAAGAGATTCTCCTCTATAAACAGTAGAAACAATATCTTTTTCTTGTCCATTAATTGTTGAAAATACTTTTATTTTTGTTGCCGTTATTTTAAAACGATCTCTTTTTAATTGAACAAGTAGCTCTTCTTCTAGTTTATCTTCTTCTAATTTTGCAAAAAGAAAAAGAAAATCTAAATAATTTTTATTGTACCGAGCTTTATCATCTTTTATATCTATTCTTTTCAAAAAATCATAATAATTACTTACAAATTTCATAGGAAAAGAATAGGTGTTTGCAGAAGGGTATTCCCAACGGTATCTCAATAAATTAAATGCCCACCAATAATCAATTTCTGCTCTAATATAATTTTTAAACTCTGTAGTAAATTTCACCCTAGAGCTTGTAGGATAATTATTAAGATAATTTAATTTTTTATTTCTAATTTGATTCATGTAGTGTTTAAACTCTCCAGAAGATTTATTCACTAAATCATGGTATAAAAAATTATTAGTGTATTGTCCAAATACTTCATTAAATTCTTTTAAAAATTTATTGTTATCAGCTCCTACTCCTTTAAATTTCATAGAATAAAAAAATGCCGTACCAATAAATTCTAATTCTAATTCTTTTCCTGGTTCTAAAAATAATTCTAATTTATTTCTTCCATAAGAAAAGATCGCAAGAGTAGGTTCTTCTAAATTTAATATTAGATTAAATTCATTATTATGATCTAATATTAAATCAAAAGTTTCTTCTTCAAAAGATACTAAGTTTTTATAGTAAGTTAACTTTGCAGAATACAAAGTAGGGTTTTCAACTTTACCTTTTAGGTTTGTTGATTGTATAATATTTTTATTTTCTGTTTTTGCAGCGTAATTCTCATTGATATTCTCCTTTTCAAAATAGTTTATTTTTTTTGTAGGATTCCAATGATTCTCTAAAGTATTTGTTTCATTTGCAACAACTTGAACAATAAATAAAAATAAGAATAAACTTATTGCTGTATTTTTTTTCATTTATTATTTCCTCTCAATATAAGTTAAGTCTTTTTAATAAAAAAGAATTGGGAATATACAAAAAACAAATGAAAGATCATATTTTATTCAATGATAATTATATTTTTTTAACTATAATCAAAAGCTATATTTTCTTTACGAATAGTTACTTTCTCTGCTTCATGATTTTCTACCCTCCCAATAATTTTAGTTTCTATACCAAACTCTGTGCCTATATCTATAAGTTGCTGTGCTGCAGATTCAGAAGTATATACTTCTAAACGATGTCCCATATTAAATACTTGGTACATTTCTTTTTCACTTGTTCCTGATTCTTTTTGAATCAATTCAAAAAGTGGAGGGACATCAAATAAATTATCCTTAATAATATGTTTATTCTTAATAAATTTTAAAACTTTACTTTGAGCTCCTCCAGTACAATGAATAATACCATGAATTTGATTTCTATCTATTTTTTGTAGTATCGATAAAATAACCGGTAAATAGGTTCTTGTAGGAGATAACACCAATTTTCCTATATCTATAGTTTTTCCATCAATTTCAATCTGGTCTGTTAATTTTTTACTTCCTGTAAAAACAACTTCTTTAGGCGTATTAGAATCAAAACTATCTGGATATTTTTGAATATAATCTTTTGAAAATACATCATGTCGTGCTGATGTTAAACCATTGCTCCCCATTCCTCCATTATATTCTGTTTCGTATGAAGCTTGTCCAGAAGAAGAAAATCCTACAATAACATCTTTATCTTGAATATTATTAATGATGAGTTCATTTCGCTTCATTCTAGCAAATGTAGTATATCCAACATCTATAGTTCTTACAATATCTCCAACATCAGCAGTTTCTCCCCCAGCCAAATGAATATCGATTCCTAAATCGTTCATTGTATCACAAAATTCAACCGCAGCATTGATAATCGTAGCTATAACATCACCCGAAATTAGGTTTTTATTTCGTCCAATTGTTGATGATAATACAATATTTTTAATACAGCCCACACAAGCCATATCATCTACATTCATAACTATAGCATCTTGAGCAATCCCCTTCCAAACACTTAAATCTCCTGTTTCTTTCCAATACATATAAGCCAAACTCGACTTTGTGCCTGCTGTATCGGCATGCATAATATTGCAATATTCTTTATCTCCTGCAACAATATCTGGTAATACCTTGCAAAATGCTAAAGGGAATAATCCTTTATCTAAATGTTGGATGGCTTTATGAACCTCATCTTTTGTAGCAGAAACACCTCTTAGGTCGTATCTATATTTATCTGACATAACTAAAAAATTCAAACTTTATATAAAGGTACAATTTTTGTATTGTCTAACTTAAAATATAATATTTTTTATTTTAACTCTTAAAAAATCAAACTATCTAGCTGAACAATCGTAAAATAAAGAAGTATGCTTACTTATCCATTTTTTTAATAAGGTTAATATTTATGATTTTTAGATTAGGTTAAGAATATTTAACAATAACAATAAAAATGTACTCTATCATAAACTTTGGTATTGCCCCCAAGCAAAGTAAAAGTACTCAAATGCAAATTAGAGCACTCAATATAGATATGATTGCATGCTCTCTAGTTGTTTTTATTTACTTTGTATTTGCCTTTTTTTATCCTCAAAAGTGGATATTCGTTTATAGTGGTTTAGCATTTCTTATTATCAATACTATAATTATTCTTTATAATAGAAAAGAGAAACATCAATTTGCTGCTATTCTTGCAACTTTTATTTATCCTCTAGCTATTTCAAGCATAGTTATTCTTTTTGGTAAAGATGCTTTTCTTTATCTTTTTTTAATCTCTTCCTCTTTTAGCCCTTTCACTTATTTCATTAAAAATAAAACAATAGCTATTAGCTCATTTCTATTTCATATACTTTTATTTGTTGGGTTTTCTATTATTGACTTTACTCCTATATATATTTTTACTCCAGAAGATATAAATATATTTTCTAAAATATCTTTACTGCTTTTTTCTCTATTGTTTTCTCATAAAATGGTCGCTATATTATTACATCAATATAATATTTCAAAAGAAGAAGTATTATTGCATGAAACAACAAAACAAAACGAACTCTTGCAATCTATTATTAATAGTTTACCTCAATATATTTATTGGAAAGATAATAATGATACATATCAAGGAGGAAATATTAAATTTACAAATATTACAGGGTTACAACATCCTAAACAATTAAATGGTAAAATAAATTCTGAGCTTTCTGCCTCTCACGATCTATTTGATTTTATTACAAAAGATTTTAGTCCATCATCAAATGGTTCACCTATTTATAATCATGAAAACGAATATTTTTCTTCTAATGGAAAAGAATATTGGTTACTTTCTAATAAAATTCCTTTAAAAAATTCTGAAAATAAAATTACAGGAACCTTATTTACACATGAAGATATTAGCCTAAGAAAAAGAATTGAATTAGAAAAAAAAGAGAGTGAGCAAAAATTTAAAAAACTTTTTGAAAATAGTCCTTATGGAATTGGACTTCGAGATTTTAATACTCTAGAAGTTTTTTCAGTTAATCCTAAACTAAAAGAAATATTTAAAATCCCAAATACTCATGATAAACTCATTCATAAATCAGAAATTAGCCCTTGGGAAGATAAAGAACGTTTCGATAAAATGAAACAAAAATTAATGGATAAAGAAATCATTTTTTTCGATACTGAAAGACAATTTAAAAGATTTGACGGAAGTCTTTTTTGGGGAAAAATTACTCGTTCATTAATGAATATCAATAATAAGCTTTATCTAGTTGGGTTTATCGAAGATATAGATAATAGAAAAAAAACAGAATTAGAAATAAAGAAAAGCGAAGAAAAATTCAAAAGATTATTTGAATCGAGTCCTTTTGGAATAGCGCTTAGAGATTTAAAAACAAATACTCTTGTTGCTTTAAATCCTCAATTAAAAAAACTTTTTAAAATTTCTGATAATGATCTTTCAAAAATAGATAAAGAGAATTTTACTCTATGGGAAGATCAAAAACATTACGACTTGATGTTACAAAAGCTATTAAATAATGAAATTAATTCTTTTGCTGCAGAAAAATTATACAAAAGACAGGGTGGTACTTCATTTTGGGGAAAAGTTACTCGTTCTTTAATTACAATTAATAACTCCCTTTATCTTATTGGATTTGTTGAAAATATTGATCAGAAAAAAAAGGGAGAAATCAAACTTCAGCAAAGCGAATTAAAATATCGTTCTCTTTTTGAAAATAGTTTTGATGGTATTTTAATTTACGATTCTCTTCAAAATAAAGTTTTAGATGTCAATAAAAAAATATTGCAACTTTTTAAATTAAAGAATAATGATGAGTTTTTTCAACAGAACCCATTACAATATTCTCCTAAAATTCAGCCAGATGGAACTCCTTCTGATATTGCTCTTCAAAATATTTTAGATAATTGTAAAAAGAAAGATAGTTTTACTTTTCAATGGTTATATATTTTACATGATGGAACAGAATTATTATCTGAAGTACATACTTTTAGAAATAAAACTCACCCTCATTTATTTACTTCTATATACAAAGATATTACAGAAAAAAACAAACAAGAACAATTAACTAAACAAACTTTAACACAACTTAATGAGAAAAATAATGAATTAAAAAAATATATTGATAGCAATATGCAATTGGAAAACTTTGCATATGTCGCTTCTCATGATTTAAAAGGACCTATTAGAACTATTGTTGGTTTTTCTCAATTATTACAAAAAAGAACTGGAAATAAATTAAACCATGAAGAAAAAGAGTATTTAGATTTTATCTTATCTGCAACAAAAAACATGTATAATTTAATTAATGACTTATTAAATTATTCTCGAGTAGATAGCCAAGTTAAACAATCAACACAGATAAGTTTAAATGTTTTAATTAATAATATTATACAATCTTTACATTCTAGTATTTCTCAAAATAATACTAAAATTATAACAAATAATATCCCTAAATTTATTCTAGCCGATGAAACCAAAATAAAACAACTTTTTCAAAATTTAATTGCTAATGGCATTAAATTTACAAGAGAAAAAGAACAGCCAATTATAGAAATTAATTGTATTGAAAAGAAAAACAAATGGCAGTTCTCTGTAAAAGATAATGGCATAGGTATAAAAGAAGAATATTTTGAAAAAATATTTTTATTATTTAAAAAATTACATACCCATGATCAATATGAAGGTACAGGAATAGGGCTTTCTTTATGTAAAAAAATTGTAGAACAACATCATGGAAAAATCTGGTTATCTTCTGAATTAGGTAAAGGAACTACTTTTTATTTTACCATTAAAAAATAATCTATTGTACTTTTTTTGCTGTTTGGTATAATCTAATAAGCTTTTCAAAATGTTGTTTTTTATTATATACTTTTTTGATATAATTCATCCCTTCTAATGTCAATCTTTTTGCTAATCCTTTTTCTAATAATATTCTCTTTATTTGTTGACTTAATTCCTCTAAATTTTCTGGATTAAATAATAATCCTGTTTTTTCATGAATACACCATTCAGGAATACCTCCTCTATTACTACCAATTACAGCAATACCACTCGCTAAACCCTCTATTCCAATTAATCCAAATTGTTCCATATCTAATGAAGGAACAACCAAAACATTTCCTTGATTGTAATATTTTCCAATTTCATTATAATCAATAAAACCTAATACATCTATAAATGAAATTAAATTTTCTTCTTTTATTTTTTTTCGAATAAATTCCACTTGACTGCCTCCTCCCGCTATAATCAATTGAATATCTTTTATTTCTTTTTTTAATTCTATTACAGCTTCTATTAATTGATAAATTCCTTTATTTTTTTCTACTCGCCCTACAAAAAGAATTACATTTTTATTTTCTCTTTCGATATTAAAAGACCATTTTTTCTCATCTATAAAAAAAGGAAGATGTACTACATTTTGAAATCCTGCACGTTCTAAATATTTTTTTAATTGAACAGAAGGAGCAATAAAAGAAGATACTTTTTGAATTATCTTTTTTCTTTTTCTATCATGTGCAACGGGATGTCCTATTTTTTCTTTCCAAGGCAAACAATCTCCATGGGAGCAAATCAAAGGACAATCTTTTTTTATTTTATTGGATGATGAATTTTTATAATATAAATCAGGATAATATTGAGAAGGGCATAACATTGTATAATCATGTATCGTTTGAATCGTTGGAATTTGTGTCTCTTTCAAAGCTTTTAAAATAGAAAACGAATAATATCTATTGTGATGCAAATGAACAACATCTGGCTGTATAAGTTCTAATTGTTCTTTTATATGTTTATATGCTTGAAAATTAAAAAAATATTTAGAATAAAAATAATTGATTTTTCCTTCATTATAATGTGGTAATACAATATGATTGTCTTCTACATTGTTCTCTCCTTCTCCATGAGATAACCAATATACTTCATGCCCTAATTCAGGTAAAATTGAAAGTAATTCTAAACAATACGTTTCCGCACCACCTAAATGTTGATATGTATCGTTATATAAAAGTATTTTCACAAAAGCTATTATTATATTTGCAAAAAAAATAAAATTGCCGTGTACAAAAATATTATTAAACCTATCCTATTTCTTCTTTCTCCAGAAAAAGCACATCATTTTACAATATTGCTTTTAAAATTAATATTAAAAATTCCTATTATTAATACTCTTTTTAAAAATTATTATACCGTCAAAGATAAAAATTTAGAACGAACTGTTTTAGGTTTAACTTTCCCAAATCCTGTAGGCTTAGCCGCTGGATTTGATAAAGATGGAAAATATTTTAAAAGTATGGCTGCTTTAGGTTTTGGATTTATTGAAATTGGTACAGTCACTCCTCTTCCTCAAGAAGGTAATCCTCAACCTCGATTATTTAGATTACCTAAAGACCAAGCCTTAATTAATAGAATGGGTTTTAACAACGAAGGAGTTGAAGCCATGAAGCATAGACTTCAAAAAGCTAGAAGTCATAATATCATTATTGGAGGAAATATTGGTAAAAATAAATTAACTCTAAATGAAAATGCTGTTGAAGATTATAAAAAAAGTTTTGAAATATTATTTGATTATGTAGATTATTTTGTAGTGAATGTAAGTTCTCCTAATACTCCTGGTTTAAGAGAATTACAAAATAAAGAACCTCTTACTCATTTATTAAGCCAACTCCAAAAATTAAATAATCAAAAAAAACAAAAAAAACCTATTCTTTTAAAAATTGCTCCAGACATGACAGATGAGCAATTAGATGATATTATTGAAATTATTTATACCACCAAGTTAGATGGAATTATTGCTACTAATACAACAATAGATCGCTCTAATTTAAACACTTCTAAAAAAGAAATAACAGATATAGGTAATGGGGGATTAAGTGGTTTTCCATTAAGGCAGCGTTCTACCCATATCATACGTTATATTAATGAAAAGACAAAAGGACAACTCACAATTATTGGAGTGGGCGGTATTTGTTCTCCTAAGGATGCTATTGAAAAATTAAATGCTGGAGCAGATTTAATTCAAATTTATTCAGGCTTGATTTACGAAGGACCTTCTTTAATCAAAAAAATAAATCAAGCTATTATAACCAATAAATAAAACAACTCCAACCGATTTAATTATTGACAAATTATTTTTGGCATTCTTTTTGGCTTACACCTATCAAACAATTTGATGTAAGAGTTTCCTTTTCATCATCTTTAAATTGTTTTATTATGTTTACAATGTCAATCATATTATTAATGTTTGTATTAAATTTAATTAAAATGGTAAGTGAAGATAGTGGCGTTTTTTATAAAGATATTCGTTTTTGGGTAATCTTAGTTTCGTTTTTATTTTTAGTAACAATTACTACTACAACATATTAAAATTACTTAATATAAAATCAAAAAACGAATATAATTTTATTTATGAATAATGCTCATATTTTTCACTATTTAGAACATCTCATTTTAAATTTTAATATTAACCTTCTTTTTTCAAAATAGGGATTGTAACTCTAATGAAAAATTAACCAACCTTACAATATTTTATTTAATAAATCTTATAGAAAAAGGGTATCTAAAACTATTTCCTTTATAAGACTCAATAGTTGCTAATATTATATTAACAAAAGCAATAATTGTAATCATAGGTACTAATATAAATCCTATTAAAAAGAACATTGAGAATCCAGCTATTATTCCATAAATTAATATTGAAATTTGAAAATTTAAAGATTCCTTAGCATGGGTTTCTATAAATTCTGATTGATCTTTCTGCATTCTTAAAATAATATATGGCACTAAAAAATTAGCAATAGGAATAAAGCTAAACATCGTTCCAATATGTGCTGCTAAAGCCCATATTTTTTCATAAGACTGAATGTTCTCATTTTCTATCTCTTCATAAGGAACATTTAAATTACTACAAGACATGATATTTAAATTTTAATAAAAATAATAGTTCCAATTTCACTTAATTATTTTTTATTATCATTTAAAATCGACAAATACTTGAATTTTTCTTACATGCAATCAAAATAAAACTATTCATAAAGGAAATTATGAATTTTTAAGACATATTGCATATTAGTATAAACTTTAGTTAGATAAGAAGAGAAAAAATAAGTAGTATAAAGTTGAAAAGAGGTTAAAAAAAAATCGTGATGAAAATAATTTTCATCACGATTCTAAAAAAA
>JAHDII010000071.1 GCA_020630895.1 Saprospiraceae bacterium | reverse complement strand
AAATGTATATATACAAATCATTGTATAATCTAAATAAATTAAAAAATATTTGTTCTTTTAGTCAAAAAGAAAATATAGAATTTTCTTCTATCTATATTTTTACAATGATGAAAAAGGAGGCGCTCGAAGAGAAAAATTATATTTCGAATATATTTTTAAAATCCATTTATTTATATAAATAAAATGAATTTTAAAAGAAGAAATAATGCTAATTAATTGAAGAAATAATTTATCTGTTTTAAATAATGTTTGTAGTAAATTTTGAAAATCTTTTTTTGAATTAATATCAAAAAATAAAGGTAACCAATGAATGCTTTTAGCAAAAGATAAAGCATATTTTTCACTCGCTTCTTGCAAATTACTTTTTTGCCAAGGCAACTGATTAAAAGCGATTGGACAAAATACATTTTTATTGATACCTATTAAATAAATTCCTCCTTGAATTGTAGGTCCTAAAACAAATGATTCCGTCTTTAATTTTTCACTCGTTTTCAAAAGTAATTTTGAACTAATAAAAGGGCAATCACTCCCTAATAAAATGACTTTATCATACCCCTTTTTAAAAACAGAATCTAAAGCATGAGTAATTCGATCCCCAAAAGATTCTCCTTTTTGGTCTGAACTGAAACAAGTATAAAAAGCCTGTTTTTTTAATAATAGAAAGGCTTCTTTGAATAAAAAATTGATGTATAGCTCTATTTTTCTTTTTTTTCTGCTGAGGCAAAAAAGTTTTTGTTGCAGTTTCAAGCTCTGCTGTTCTAGAAAAAAAAAGTATAGCGGTATTTAAATTTTTATTCATATTAAAATATCTACCGTAATGTTAAACATTTTTTTTAATTCTATTATATTTAATTTAAAAAATTGTCCTAATTATGACATGAAAATATTTAAAGATTCAAAACCATTATTTATTAGACTTTATTCTCCAAAGTAAGAATATTTTTCATTTTTTATTTATCTTTATCTCTTTTGAATATTAAAAAGAATGATAAATAGAGTTATTTTAATTGTTTGTGATAGTGTAGGAATTGGTGCTTTACCAGATGCTCATTTATATAATGATGTAGGAAGTAATACTCTTGGAAATATTGCTCGATTATTTCCTAATTTTGAAATTCCCAATCTAGTTCAAATGGGGTTAGGAAATATTGATCCTACAAATACTATAAAAAAAACAAATCACCCCACAGCAGCTTTTGGCAAAGCAATAGAACAATCTGCGGGAAAAGATACAACAACAGGACATTGGGAAATTAGTGGTACGATTTTAAAAAAACCATTTCCTACTTTTCCGAATGGCTTTCCTAAAAAGTTTATGCAACAATTTGAAGAGAATATAGGATATACAACTATTGGTAATAAATCCGCTTCAGGAACAGCAATTATTAATGAATTAGGAGAAGAACATATTCAATCTAAAAAACCTATTGTTTATACTTCCGCAGATAGTGTTTTTCAAATCGCTATGCACGAAGATATTTTCCCTATTGAAGAACAATATCATATTTGTCAAACAGCTAGAGAAATGTTGATTGGAGAATATGAAGTAGGAAGAGTCATTGCTCGTCCTTTTATAGGAAAAAAAGGAAATTTTACAAGAACTTCTCGAAGAAAAGATTTCGCAACACTTCCTCCAGATAACATGTTAGATGCCATTCAAAACAATGGTAAAGAAGTTTTTTCTATAGGCAAAATAGTAGATATTTTTGCAGGAAAAGGAATTTCTAATTATGTAAAAACAGCTCATAATGAAGAAGGAATCGATCAAACGATCCAAGCGATAAAAAATAATACTTCAGGACTTATTTTCACTAATTTAGTAGATTTTGATATGCTATATGGACATCGAAGAGATATTGAAGGATATGCTAAGGCACTGATGTATTTTGATTCTAGACTTCCTGAAATTTTAAATGTACTCAATGATGATGATTTATTAATTATTACAGCAGATCATGGCAATGATCCTTCTGCTCCAGGTACAGATCATACTAGGGAATATATTCCTATTTTAAATTATGGAAAAAATATAAAACCTAGCAATATTGGTACTAGAAATACCTTTGCAGATATTGCTGCTACTATAGTAGATGCTTTACAGGTTCAATGTAAAACTGATGGTCAAAGTTATTTTTCTCAAATAATTCATTAATTTAGCATACTTTTTAAAAATATTTATGATTGAATTAATTAAAAAAAAGAGAAAAGGAGAAGCACTAAATCCTCAAGAAATTCAATATATTATTGATGGATTTATCACTGGAAAAATTCCAGATTATCAAATTTCAGCATTTTTAATGGCAATTTGCTTTCAAGGAATGAATGACCAGGAAACGGTTACTCTTACAGATGCAATGATGCGTTCTGGAGATTTAATCGATCTGTCTGAAATAAAAGGAATCAAAGTAGATAAACATAGTACTGGAGGTGTAGGAGATAAAACAACTATTGTTTTAGCTCCCTTAGTAGCAGCAGCAGGAGTTCCTGTAGCTAAAATGTCTGGTAGAGGTTTAGGACATACAGGTGGTACAATTGATAAATTGGAATCTATTCCTGGTTTTTCAGTAGATATGAGTCGTGATGAATTTATTTCTAAAATCAAAAAAAATAATGTTGCTGTTTGTGGACAAAATGCTAAATTGGTTCCTGCTGATAAAAAATTGTACGCTCTTAGAGATGTAACAGGAACGGTCGATAATGTTTCTTTAATTTCTTCAAGCATTATGAGTAAAAAATTAGCTTGTGGTGCTGATGCTATTGTTATTGATATCAAAGTAGGTGAAGGAGCCTACATGAAAACAGAAGAAGATGCTACTCAATTAGCTAAAATATTAATGAGTATTGGTGCTAAAATGAATCGCAAAGTAAGAGCTATTATTACTGCAATGCACCAGCCTTTAGGTATGGCTATTGGAAACGCTTTGGAAGTCAAAGAAGCCATTGAAACTTTAAAAGGAAATGGACCTGATGATTTAACTGAACTCACTCTTAAACTAGGCAGTCATATGCTGGTATTAGGAAATATTTGTTCTGATTATCACGAAGGAAGAAAAATATTACAAGATTTAATTGATTCAGGTAAAGCTCTAGAAAAATTTAAAGAATTTGTAATCGAACAAGGAGGAAATATTGATTATATTAATAATACGGATCTACTTCCTCAATCTCAATATTCTTTTGAATATAAAAGTCAAAAAGAAGGCTATATTCATCGTTTAGATGCTTTAGATATGGGTTTGGCTTCGGTAAAATTAGGAGCAGGGAGAGAAACAAAAACAAGTCCTATTGATTTTGGAGCAGGAATTTTATTAAAAAAGAAAATAGGTGATTCAGTTTCACAAGGAGAAACACTCGCTATTTTATATTCTAATGATAAAAATCATTTTGAAAAAGCAATTTCTTTTTTAGATAATGCTTATGATATACAAAATGAACCACCTCAATTACAACCTTTAATTATTAAAACAATGATGTAATAAATATCAATTATATGGCAAAAACAAAAGTAAAAAAAAGTAAAACCAACCATAAAGTAAATCATATTCCTAGAAATGATGGTATTCCTTTCGATGCAGATTTATTTAAAGGAATCCATATCAATAAAAGTGCTGTAGAACGCAGAGCTTCCACTTTAGGAAAAAGAAGATCTGTAAAAAAACAATGGCAAGCTGCTTGGTTATTAAAAGCTATTGGATTTATTGATCTCACTACCCTAGCTGGAGATGATACTCCTAGTAATGTAGAAAGATTATGTGCCAAAGCCATGAATCCTGTAAGACCTGATTTGTTACAAGCTATGGGCATGGATCATCAAAATATACAAACAGGAGCTGTTTGCGTTTATCATAATATGATCCCTCATGCAGTAAAAGCACTTGAAGGTTCAAATCTTCCTATTGCTGCTGTTTCTACAGGCTTTCCTGCTGGACAAATTCCATTAAAAGAAAAACTAAAGCAAATTGAATTGTCTGTTGCTGCTGGAGCTAAAGAAATTGATATTGTGATTAGCAGAAAATTAGTTCATCAATCTAATTGGAAAGCCTTATATGATGAAGTAGCTGCTTGTAGAAAGGCTTGTGGCGAAGCACACATGAAAACTATTTTAGCTACTGGAGAAATTTCTACACTAACTAAAGTAGCAAAAGCAAGTTGGGTGAGTATGATGGCAGGTTCTGATTTTATCAAAACGAGTACAGGAAAAGAAAGCGTTAATGCTACAATCCCTGTTAGTTTAGTGATGACAAGAGCTATTAGAGATTATTATGAATTAACTGGATACAAAGTAGGCTATAAACCTGCTGGAGGTATTAGAACCGCTAAAGATGCTATTACTTATCTTATTTTAATTAAAGAAGAATTAGGTGATGAATGGCTCAATCCTGATTTATTTAGATTTGGTGCTAGTAGCTTATTATCAGATATAGAAAGACAATTAGAACACTTTGTTACAGGAAGATATTCTGCTTCCTTTAGACATCCAATGGCGTAATCGTCATCAATAATGAATTAAGATATGAAAATTAAAGAAATATATAATACCATGGCGTATGGTCCTGCTCCTGAAAGTGCAAAAATTGCTCAGGAATATTTAGACAATCACAAAAAATCTTTTCAATTATTTATTAATGGAGATTGGAAAAAACCTCATTCTAAAACCTATTTTGATAGCATCAATCCTTCTACAAAAGAACCATTAGCAAAAATTGCAGAAGCCAATGAAAAAGATGTGAATGATGCTGTTCAAGCCGCTAAAAAAGCACTTCCTGCTTGGGCAGGTTTAAAAGCTCATCAAAGAGCTAAATATCTATATGCTATCGCTAGACAAATACAAAAACATTCTCGTTTATTTGCTGTTTTGGAATCTATGGATAATGGTAAACCTATTCGTGAAACTAGAGATATAGATATTCCTCTAGTGGCAAGACATTTTTATCATCATGCAGGATGGGCTACTTTAATGGAATCTGAACTCAAAGATCATAAAGAAATTGGAGTAATTGGTCAAATTATTCCTTGGAATTTCCCTCTACTAATGTTAGCATGGAAAATTGCACCTGCTATAGCAATGGGTAATACCGTAATATTAAAACCTGCTGAATTTACTTCATTAACAGCTCTTCTTTTTGCTGAAATTTGCCAACAAGTAGGGTTACCTAAAGGAGTCGTTAATATTATTACAGGACATGGTACAACTGGGGCAGCTTTAGTCAATCATAAAGATGTTCAAAAAATTGCATTTACTGGCTCAACCGAAGTGGGCAAAATTATTAGAAGAGCCATTGCTGGTTCAGGAAAAAAGGTATCTCTCGAACTAGGAGGAAAATCTCCTTTTATTGTTTTTGAAGATGCAGATTTAGATAGTGTTGTTGAAGGAGTTGTAGATGCTATTTGGTTCAATCAAGGACAAGTATGTTGTGCTGGTTCTAGACTTTTAGTTCAAGAAAGTGTAGCAGAAAAATTATACAAAAAGATTAGGGCTAGAATGGAAAAATTACGCATCGGTAATGCTTTAGATAAAAGTATTGATATGGGTGCTGTAGTAGATAATATTCAACTCAAAACGATATCTGATTTAGTACAACAAGGAGTTAAAGAAGGATGTCAATTATGGCAACCCTCTTGGTCTTGTCCTAAAGATGGGTATTTCTACCCTCCTACTCTATTTACGAATGTTTCTCCAGCAGCAACTGTTGCTAGAGAAGAAATATTTGGACCTGTTTTAGTAGCAATGACTTTTAGAACTCATCAAGAAGCTGTAAAATTGGCAAATAATACTCGGTATGGTTTGGCTTGTAGTATTTGGACTGAAAACATCAATTTAGCTTTAGACATTGCTCCTCAAATTAAAGCTGGTGTAGCATGGATCAATTGTACTAATGTTTTTGATGCTGCTGCTGGTTTTGGAGGATATAGAGAATCTGGTTTTGGTAGAGAAGGAGGAAAAGAAGGCTTATATGAATATGTAAAACCTAAAATAGAAGCAGAATTTTCTACGAGTTCAGTTTATTTAGCCAATAAAAAATTGAGCAAAACAGCTAATCGCCCTTCAACAATACACCATATTGATAAAACAGCTAAAATGTATATTGGAGGAAAACAATCACGCCCTGATGGAGGATATAGCATGACCATTAATAATAATAATGGAGAATATATTGGAGAAGTTTCTTTAGGAAATAGAAAAGATATTAGAAATGCTGTTGAAGCAGCCCACAAAAATAAAAAATGGGCAGCTCGTTCAGGACATGCAAGAGCTCAAGTTTTATATTATATCGCTGAAAATTTAGCATATCGAAGAGAAGAGTTTGCTCATCGTTTGGTACAAATGACTCAACAAAGTAAAGTGGATGCTTTACAAGAAGTAGATTTATCTATTGAACGAATTTATTATTATGCTGCTTATGCTGATAAATATGACGGCAATGTACATTCAACTGTTTTCCGAAATGTAACTTTAGCTATGCCAGAAGCTATTGGTGTAATGGGAATTGTTTGTCCTAATGATTTTCCTTTATTAGGATTTATTTCAACGGTAATTCCTGCTTTATCTATGGGAAATAATGTTGTTGTTGTTCCTTCAGAAAAGTATCCTTTTTCAGCAACTGATTTTTATCAAATATTAGAAACGTCTGATGTTCCTGCGGGAACGGTCAATATTATTACAGGATATCAAGAAGAATTAACAGAAGTACTTGCTAAACATGATGATGTTGAAGCTCTTTGGTATTTTGGAACAAAAGAAGGAAGTAAAAATGTAGAACTCTTTGGTACTGATAATATGAAACGTACTTGGGTAAATTATGGAAAATTTAGAAATTGGAATGAAAAAGCACAAGGAGAAGGACAAGAATTTTTAAGACATGCGAGTCATATTAAAAACATTTGGGTACCTTATGGAGCTTAATCTAAATTAAAAATATTCAATAAACCTTAATTAGACTTTATTATGAATTGTTTTTTATAAGAATATAATTCTATTCATAATAAAGTCTATTGATTAAAAAATAATAATATGGGAAGTATTCATTTAGAAGCAAAAATTGGAGATATTGCAGAAACGGTTTTAGTGCCAGGCGATCCTTTACGAGCAAAATATGTAGCAGATAATTTCTTAGAAAATGCAATTTGCTATAACAATGTAAGAAATATGTTGGGTTTTACAGGAACCTATAAAGGAAAAAGAATTTCTATACAGGGCACAGGTATGGGAATGGGAAGTACTGCAATTTATGTCAATGAATTAATTGAAACCTATAAAGTAAAACAACTTATTAGAGTAGGAACTTGTGGAGCTATCCAAAAAGATTTAAAAGTGGGAGAAATTATTTTAGCCATGAGTGCTTCTGGAGATTCTGGTGCGAATATGGCATATTTTAATGGTTTTCAATATGCTGCCACTGCTGATTTTGATTTATTATTCAGAGCATACCAAGCAGCTCAACAATTAAATATTCCAACTATTCAAGGTTCTATTTTTAGTACAGATACTTTTTATGATGATGATCCTCATCGTTGGGACAAATGGAAAAAACATGGTATTTTGGGTGTAGAAATGGAATCTCAAATTTTATTTACCATCGCTAAAAGATTACAAGCCAAAGCTCTTTCTATTTTAACCGTTAGTGATAATATTATTACAGGAGAGGCTGCAAGTTCTAAAGAACGAGAACAAACTTTTATGGGTATGATGAAAATTGCTTTAGAATTAGCATAATGTTTTAATGATGAAAATTGCTAAATGATGCAACAAATGGAATGAAAAAAATTATTAAAACTTATGCTATTATTAGTGGTCTTTCTTTAATCCCTTTTATCATTTTTGGATTATTAGGCTTTGCACTCATATCTGATGTTTATTATAATTCTGCTTTTCATGATCCCATTTATGAACATAATTTGGAAAATACATTTTTAGGTTTTGTGGCTTTATCCTTACTTTTAGGAGGGATATTAGGAAGTATTAATTCTTTAATTTTTATTATTTTTCCTTTTACTAAATTTTCTATTCGCACATTTAATTGGAACATCCAATTAAGAACTTTTGTTTGGATTATTTTTAGCACTACTCTAATTCTGAGTATTATCTTATTATTATATCTTTTAAATGTAGAAAAATAATCATAAATGATTCTAGATGACCTCACAGACATAGAAAATGATGAACAATTTATCAATCATCAAACATCAGAATTGATAAAAAGAGAATTTTTAATTCTTTTTATTACAGGAATTGCAGCTTGTATTTTGGTTTTGTTATTTTCGGGTATCGTTTTTATGGATGATTTAGTAGTATTCAATAATAATTTCTTTTTATATTTTTCAATCCTATCTTTTATTATTGCTATTTCTGTAACAGGAATAAGCTATAAAATATATCAAAAATTTAAACACAAAAAATTATTAATAGAAGAAGCTCAACAAGTATTAAAATACAAATATATTTTTTGGATTATTTTTTATATTGCTATTATAATATTTCTATTTATAAATCCTTCTGGCAGTACTATATAAAAAATAAGAGCCTTTAAAAAATAAAGGCTCTTACTAAAATACAAAATTTAATTTGAATCAATTCTAGTATCTTTTGTTGTAATTACTGTTTCTATCTCTAAAACCTCCGCCACCACGGTTGTTTCCTCCACGGAAACCTCCACGATTGTTATCTCTTCTTTCTCTTGGTTCAGATCTTTTCACAACAATAACTCTGCCGTCTAATTCAGTGTCATTCAAAGCGTTAATTGCATTTTCTCCCTCATCATCATTAGCCATTTCAACGAAGCCATAGCCTTTTGATTTTTGAGTAAATTTGTCCATAATAATTTTTACAGAAGATACTTCACCAAATTCTTCGAAAGCACTTTGTAAATCAGACTCTAGTGTGTCAAAGCTTAGCTTTGCAACAAAAATATTCATAAAAAATAATTTAAAAAATAAAAAAATAATAGTCAATCCAGAAAAAATCCAATTAACTAAATGTAAAGCTAAACTAAAAAAACGATTGAAGCTACTTTTAGAGTGTTTTTTTCATAAAAAAAGCATTTAATGTACTCTATCTCCTCTAATTTCAAGATTTTCCATCACTTTTTCCTCAAAAGAAAGATATTCTTGCCATCTTTTTTTTACTTTTTCTTCATCACTATATAATTTTGCCAAATCTATAAATAACCGATAATGAGCTGCTTCTGCTACCATAAATTTATGATAAAAAGCTTTTAAATCATCATCTTGAATATGAAGTGACAAAACTCTAAAACGTTCACAACTTCTTGCTTCAATCAAAGCACAAACCAATAAACGCTCCATTAATCTATTTTCTCTTGAACCATCTTTTTTCATAAAAGACATCAATTCATTTACATATTCATCCTTTCTTTGCCTTCCTAATTGCAAACCTCTTTTTTCTAATTCTTGCAATACTAATCTAAAATGTCCCCATTCTTCTGTAACAATAGGAGCTAATTCTTTAACCAATTCTTCTTTTTCAGGATAAGCCTGAATTAAAGTAATGCAACTCGTTGTAGCTTTTTGTTCACAATAAGCATGATCTGTAAGAATTTCCTCTAAACTTTTTTCTGCCAAATTTACCCAACGTGGATCAGTAGGTAATTTAAGTCCTAACATATTACTTCTTTTTACTCTTTATACAATTCAATTGATTTTTAAAGAAGTCTAATTCTGTAACAGGATAATCTTTAAAACCATTTGCCCAATGTATTCGAACTACTGAAACTTCTGATTCTTGTAATGCTTTAATATCAGATTTATTCAAGGCATAATAGCCCTTAAAAAGAGTATAGCGTTTAGCAACATTATATTCTCCTCTATCAGATTTATTAGATTTTAAAGTTATAGTTTTACCCGACATTAATTGGATAAATAACCTTCCTCCTTTTTTTATTCCTCCAAAATCTTTTGATGCATTTTTACTTCTAATCATAAAATCCATAATGAGCATATAATTTTTCCCATTTACCTCAGAAATAAACCCCTCTCCAACAACATACCCCTTTCCTTTCATTCCAGATTCATACCTATCTTCTATCGCAGAGAATAATAATTGTCTTACTGTTCCTCTCTTTCTTACTCCTGTAAAATTATCTACCTCATCAAAAGCAATATCACAAGGAGCTTCCACATCATAGTTCGATTCTTCTTGTTCATAAGTTTGCAATTTTACAATACGCTGTTTTGCTAAAGCTAATTTGGCATCAAAGACTTCTGCATTTTTCTTTCTCACTTCTTCTAACTGTTTTTCATAATCCGCTTTTGCTTTTGCAGCAGGATCTTCTTCTTTGGGCTGCAAAATAGCTAATGGATTCCAACCTTTTTTCTTCTTTTTTTCTTCATCTGAAGTAAGTTGTTCTTTTACCATTAATTTTTGATAAGAAGCCATTAGTTTATCACTAGGCAAAGTCAATATTTTTTTATATTGTTTTTCTTCTTTTGCAAGAGATTTTCTTTCTTTGGTAATTTGTTTAATCTCTTTATTCATTTTCTTTACATTAGCCAAATATTCTTTTTCTTCTTGAGTAGAAGAAGGGAAATTACCTCTTGCTCTTTCTTGTTCTATCTCTTTTTTATAATTAGATAATCTCTTTTTTAAAATTACTTCTTGCTGAAGCAATTCTTCTTTTTGAGATCTCACAGTTCTATATCTTCGTGTAAGA
The DNA here is from genome assembly GCA_020630895.1 of Saprospiraceae bacterium. Classification (GTDB taxonomy): domain Bacteria; phylum Bacteroidota; class Bacteroidia; order Chitinophagales; family Saprospiraceae; genus JAHDCE01. The sequence continues at coordinate 2,660 of JAHDII010000071.1, read as the reverse complement.
TCTTCACTTGCTTCAATAATATCAGAACTAGAATAAGAAGTTCCTTCACCAGAATTAGATTTGTTTTTGTCGTTCTCTCCTGTGTTTTCTTCTTCCTTATCATACTCCCAAGAACCATCAGGATAAAGTATGATTTTTTCGCCCTTATCATTCACTGCTTTTATCTGTCCATAACTCATATTCCATGACAAAAGAAAAAAGATAAAAATAGCTGTACTAAATATATATTGATATTTCATAAGAATAATTATTTTGCAGCCTCAAAAATAAAGGAAATAACTAACTTTATACTTAAGTTATAATTACAATAATATGAAAACTAATAGAATCGTACTTTTTAGCAGCTTTTTAATACTTTTTTTTACTTTTTCTTGTGAAAACTCTAATACAAATCCTAATAATCCTATGACATCAAATATTAAGCCTGGAGAAATTATACCGATTTCTTACCCCTCTATTTATAGAGATACTTCTGCTATTGATCAATACTTTAATACTAAAATATCAGATCCTTATCGTTGGTTAGAAGACGATAATTCTCCTGAAACTAAAGCTTGGGTAACAAAACAAAATACTACTACTTTCGATTATCTCAATAAAATTCCTTACAGAAATGCTATCAATCAACGTTTAGCAGAACTTTGGAATTATGAAAAATTTTCTATTCCTTTTAAAGAAGGAGACAATTATTATTATTTTATAAATTCAGGACTTCAAAATCAATCTGTTTTATATGGAACTACAGAATTAGTTGATGGAGAGGTAAAAGAAATTATCGATCCTAATCAATTTTCTGATGATGGAACATCATCTTTAGCTTCTTATGGTTTTTCTAAAGACGGAAAATATTTTGCTTATGGCATTTCTGAAGGTGGCTCTGATTGGAGAACTATTCATATTAAAAATTTAGAAAATAATACTATTTTAGAAGATAAAGTTAATTGGGTTAAATTTTCAGGTATTTCTTGGTACAAAGATGGATTCTTTTATAGCCGATATCCAGAACCAAAGAAAGGAGATGATTTAAAAGGTCAGAATAAATTCCATTCGATGTATTATCATAAAATTGGTACACCACAATCGAAAGATGAATTAGTATTTGCAGACCGAAGAAATCCTAAAAATAATGTATATGGTTCTGCAACAGACGATGGTAATTTTTTAGTCATCTCTACATCAGAAACTACAAGTAATAATCGATTATATTTTAAAAATTTAAAAAAAGGAGATGATTCTTTTACTCCAATTATTGAAGAATTAACGAATGATTTTTGGATGGTCGATAATATTGGAGATAATTTACTCATCTTAACCAATCATAATGCTCCTAATTATAGATTAATTAGTGTTAATACTAAAAAACCTAGTGAAAATTTTTGGGAGGAAATTATTCCTGAAAGTGAACATGTTTTACAAAGTGTTTCTTTAGCTGGTGGAAAAATTATTGCACGATATATTCAAGATGCTTCTAGCCGATTAAAAGTATATAACTTAGCAGGAAAACATGAATATGATATTGAACTTCCAACTACAGGTACCGTTAGTGGATTTTCAGGAGAAAAAGATGAGAATATTGCTTTTTATGCGTTCACTTCTTTTACTTATCCTAATACAATTATGAAATTTGATTTTAATACTAAGAAATCAGAAATCTACCGAGTACCTAAAATAAAAGGAATTAATCCTTCAAATTATATTACGGAACAAGTATTTTATGAGAGTAAAGATGGTACAAAAATCCCAATGTTTATTACTTATAAAAAAGGGACTAATTTAGACGGAACCAACCCTACTCTATTATATGGTTATGGTGGTTTTAATATTAGTATTCTTCCTTCTTTTAAAGTGTCTAATATGATTTTATTAGAGAATGGAGGAATTTATGCTGTTGCTAATATTAGAGGTGGTGGTGAATATGGAAGAAAATGGCATGACCAAGGCAGACTTCTAAATAAACAAAATGTATTTGATGATTTTATTGCTGCAGCAGAGTATCTCATTGAAAACAAATACACTTCTACAAAAAAATTAGCTATTGAGGGACGTTCTAATGGCGGATTACTTGTAGGAGCCTGTATGACACAACGCCCTGATTTATTTAAAGTAGCTCTACCTGGTGTAGGAGTTTTAGATATGCTTAAATATCATGAATTTACCATTGGTAGAGCTTGGGCTACGGATTATGGTTTAAGTACAGATTCTGTTCAGTTTCAATATTTACTCAATTATTCGCCTTTACATACCATTGATGCTGGAACTGAATTTCCTGCAACTTTAGTAACTACAGCAGATCATGATGATAGAGTTGTTCCTGCACATTCGTTTAAATTTATTTCTGAATTACAACATTCACATGAAGGAGATAATCCTGTTCTTATTAGAATAGATGTATCTGCTGGTCATGGTGCAGGAAAACCTACAAAAATGATAATTGATGAAACAGCAGACAAATTAACTTTTATGTTTCATAATTTAGCAGAACATATTTCTTATGATTGATTTCAAATCATATAAAATATATTTATTTGAAATATAGTTAAAGTGGCTGTGAAAAAGTTTGTAGTGTGTTGAATGCTTTTCTTCAGTACAATAAATTATTGCATAGGTCATACCGAAATTAATGTCATACCGAAATGAATTAATAGTGTTGAGTTTTAACT
>JAHDII010000070.1 GCA_020630895.1 Saprospiraceae bacterium | reverse complement strand
AAATTGTAGAATCATTTACAATATTCCAAGAGAAATAATATTCTTTATCTGAACTAGGAAAATAAATTTGCCCTTTATTTTTATTTAGAAATGAAATAAAGGGGCTGACATGAGGAATAGTTCCATTAATGTTTTTAATAGCCCATTTCCCTTTTATTTTATGCTTCATGCCAAAAAAATTACAAGAGAATAAAAATACAGATATTATCAAAATAAATGTAAGGCTAAAATATATTTTTGTATTGAGAATCATTTTGAAGTAATTTTATTTCAAAAATCGATAAGTAGCTTTAATTAAAAAAGTATTATTTAAAGTTTCAGAAAATAAATTTTCTCCAAGAGCGGCAAATAATTTATCATTAGGATCACTAGAATTGGTAGTTCCTTGAGACCATACAAAAAACAATTCTGAACCAGGAATATATTCCCATCTCAAAACTAAATTAGAACGAAACTGCATATACATAAAATCAGGATTTCCAAAAGAATAATCAGTTGTATTATCATTATTTTCATCTACATGATATAAGCCATCTGTTTCATTAAGAATAATATTTTGAAAAACTTCTACTCTTTGATTGACATCTTTTGCTAAAGGATCAATAATTTTTTTAAATTCAGAATAATTACCTTGAGAAATAAATGGTTCGCCATAATATTGGATACTCAAATTGGGTAAAATGGTATAATTAACTCTTATCGAAGTACCAAATGTTTTTTGTTGAATTGTAGCATTAATATATTTTGTTTCATCAGGCATTTCTATATTAGTTACATATTGTATAGCTTGTTTAAATGTTCTATAAGAAGGAGCAATACTTAATTCTAAAGTATTAATAGGTTGATATCTTGTTCTAAATTCATAATTTTTAACCCGCATTGTATTTTGAGTGGCAAAAGCATGACTTAGATTAAAGAAAAAAGATATTTTTTTTCTACTATCTGTTTCAATATATGCCCAATGATTAATATTAGGATTAAAAAATAATGAAGGGCCACCACGTAATGCTGCTTTAGCTAAGTTATTAATATTCAGATTTATTCCTGTACCTATACCCCAAAAGTTTTTAAAACCAATATGAGCATTAGTACCAAAATTGGCGAAATGATTGGTCAATCCAAAATCCCAATTAATATTATGATAATAATTAAATCTTACTCGTTGAAGCTTTTCTGGATTTGGATTTCCAATTCTGTAATACGTCCAAAAACTATGATCGATATTATCTGTATTTCCTAAAAATCCGATATCATTGAGTTCTAAACCTGGAGATAACCAATTGATGCTTGTTTCAAAATTAAATTTATCATTACCTGCATTTCTTCCAATTAAAAATCTACCTCCATGTCCTATTAAAGTAGTAGCAGTAGAATCTACAGATAAATGATTGGCATCAGGACGTTGAAAATTTCTTTGAATAGCTGTTTGAGTATTTAAAATAGATTCTGTACTTCCGTTAACTTTAGAAAAAGAACTATGTCCTAAAAAAAACCATTCTTGATCTTTCCATCGATGAGTAAAATCTAAAGCACCAGTATAAGCAGATTTTCTGAGCCAATCTAAATTGGTATTATCTAATTTTCGGTTGGTAGCAGTAAACATTCCTCCTACAACTGTATTTCCTCCTGAAAAATCTTGCATCAATCGTCCTACAAAATAATGAGTAAGAGGTTCTATAATTTCTTTTCGTTGCTCTTGATCTGTATTTTCTATAATAGCTTTTTCTTCTGCTGTGATAGATTCTAAAACTCCTATAGATAAACCATTTTTTGTTTTTCCACTAAATTTGGCAGCACCCCAAATTTTTGTATTATTAGGAATATCAGCATATTCATCAGAACCATAACTAGGATAACCTTTGGGTGAACCACCAATTCTTCTAGAATAAAAAAGATTTCCACCTCTAAAACGACTTTCAAATAGATTTCTATTTTCAATAAAAAAAGGTCTTCTTTCTTGAAAAAAAACTTCAAATCCATCCAAACGCAAAGCCGCAGGATCTGCTTCTACTTGTCCAAAGTCAGGATTTACAGTAAAATCGAGGACTAAATCACTTGTAATGCCTATTTTTCCATCAATCCCTGCATTAGCAGAAAAATCAAAACCATCTCTAAAAGGATTTCCTTCTTCTTTTTGATACGTATCTGCTTGTAATACAACATAAGGTTGAATTTCTATTTGTTTTTGAGGTTTAATTCCTTTTAATCCTCTTAATTCTCCAAAATCACTGACCCATGTATTAGAATTTTGGGGGATATGTTGCCAAACAGAACGTTCTCCTGCTCTAAAATCTAAACGAGTAGATTGAATACCCCAAACGTGTTCTTCTTTATTGCCATATCTTAATTGACTTAAAGGAATTTTTAATTCAGCCGTCCAACCTTCTTCATCAATATTGACATCAGAATACCAAATAGGATTCCAGCTAGAATCCCAATTATTTCCATTGTTAGTAATAAATTCATCTCCAATAACTCCTGAAGCGGAAATCGTAAAAGAAAAAGCAGTCCTTAAATCGTGATAACTATCAATATTAAATTCTATCCAATCTCCTTCAAAACCATCACGGCGAGACATTCTTTTTACAATTTTATCGGGTTCGTCATCAAAACATCTTACTCCGATATAAAGATATTTATCATCGTATAAAATTTTGAAAGCTGTTTGCTGTCGAGGAGCTTTTCCATCATAAGGTTCTCTTTGGATATAATCTCCATTCCATTCTACTTGATTCCAAGTTTCATCGTCTAATTTTCCATCAATAGTAGGAGAAGTAGTATTTATTTTTTGGGTGTAATATATTTTTTTAGTTTTGTTTTCAACTTGAGTAGAATCTTGTGCATGGAGATGGGAAAAGAAAATTAATAGAAAAAGGGCAATAAGATTTTTCATGAGTTTGATTTATAATTTCAAGAGTGATTTCTTTTTTAAGGACACTCTATGAAATTATAATGTTGCATGAGATAAATAAATTCCTAGAATAAAGTTTTTTTCAAATATCTAAATAATAATTTCCAAGCAGAAAGATTGGGATTGGGATTTTGTCCTTTACCCATCATTCTCATTTGTTCGGAGTACCAAGCAATATCTAAAAAACCTAGACGATCAATAAATTTAATTCCTGTCCTTGTTTTAGGAAGAGTAATAGAAGATTTTTTTTCTTCAAAAAAATCATTAGCAATATTAGGATAAATGGCATAAGGACGAGCCATTCCTACAAAATCTAATTCATTGTTTTGGATGGCTTTTGCCATAACATCTACTGTTCGAAAACCTCCTGTTAATAATAATGGAGATTGAATAACTTGTCTTGCTTTAATAATAAATTCAGCGAAATATGCTTCACGTTCTAAGGTGCTTTTTTTGTGTTTTGCTCCCATCATCGCAGCTTTTTCATAAGTACCTCCAGAAACTTCAATCAGATCCATTCCTTCATCAGAAAGCATTTTCATGACTTGTAAAGATTCTTCTTCCGTAAATGCACCTCTTTGAAAATCAGCGGAATTGATTTTAATTCCTACAGGATAATTGTTGCCTACTTTTTTTCTAATATTTCTATAAATTTCAAGAACAAATCTAGCTCTATTTTCAAGACTTCCGCCCCATTTGTCAGTCCTTAAATTAGTTCTAGTAGATAAAAATTGACTCACTAAATATCCATGAGCTCCATGAATTTGTACTCCTTTCCAACCTGCTTTTTTAGCAACAAGTGCTGTTGTACCAAACCCATCAATAATATCCCAAATTTCTTCTTCTTTTAAAGGGCGAGGCTGGGCAAACATTTTTTTCATAGGAAGTTGTACATCAGATGCACTTACCAATTCTTTATTAATACGAGGAGCTTGTCTTCCAGGATGATTGATTTGCATCCATAAATGTGAACCATTTTTTTGAGCCACTTCAGCCCATTGACTTAATTCTTTTAAATATGTTTCATCTTCAATTACAACATTTCTTGGTTCTCCTAAAGCTTTATGATCCATCATGACATTTCCTGAAATAAGAATGCCTGCTCCTCCTTCTCCCCACTTTTCATATAATTTGAATAAGCGTTCAGAAGGTTTCCCTTTTCTATCTGCATTATTTTCACTCATAGCAGATTTTACCATTCTATTAGGAACCATTACTCCACAAGGAAGTGTAAACGATTGTTGTAATATTTCGCTTGATTTCATATCAAAAATTAATATCTATTTCTAGGTTTTTTCTTGAATTTATCACGGCTATTTCTTTCTCTTCCCTTAGAAGCACGTTGGCTACCACTTCCTCTTCTTTTTTTATGATATTTTTTATCTGAAGTTTTAGGAGGACTTTTTACAGGTTCTACAGCTATTGTAATACCTTCAAAATCACTACCATTTAATGCTTGAATAATTTTTTCTTTATATTCAGAATCTGTATCAAAAAAAGAGAATTTTTTAAAAATTTCAATTTGACCAATAGCAATTTTTCTAATAGAAGGATGCTCATTAATCAATCCCATTAATCTTTGAGGATTTAAATTTGTTTTAGAACCTAAATTAATATGAAAACGAGTATATTCTATTTCACCTCTTCGTTTTTGTCTTTGATCTTTAGATGTTGCTAAATTTAAATCGGGAGCATTTCTATAATATCGTAATATTCTATTAAATTCTACAGCAACAAAATTTTTGATAATATCTTCTTTGCTAATATTGTCTAATTTTTCATAAATAGCAGGCATAAATTCTTCCATATTCTTTTCATCCACTTCAACATTTTGTAAATTATCAATAATATTCATTAGTCGAATATTACAAATTTCTTTACCATTAGGAACTTCACCTTTTTCAAAAGATTTGCCTATCTTCTTTTCTAGAATTCTAATTCTATTTTTTTCTCTAGAATGAATAATAGCTATTGAGGTTCCTTTTTTTCCTGCTCTTCCTGTTCTTCCACTTCTATGAATATAAGCTTCCATTTGATCTGGTAAGCTATAATTAATAACATGAGTTAAATCATCTACATCAATTCCTCTAGCTGCAACATCAGTAGCTACTAAAATTTGAAGATGTTTGCTTCGTAAACGATGCATCACAACATCTCTTTGTGCTTGAGATAAATCACCATGAAGAGCATCTGCATTATATCCATCAGTGATTAATTTATCTGCAATTTCTTTAGTTTCTCTTCTTGTTCTGCAAAAAACAATACTATAGATATTAGGATTGATATCTGCAATTCGTTTTAAAGCTTGATATTTATCTCTAGATTGTACTAAATAATAAACATGACTTACATTTTTGGCTCCTGAATTTTTTTCGCCTACAGCAATTTCTTCAGGAGTATTCATGTATTTTTTAGCTATTCTAGCGATGTCCTTAGGCATAGTTGCTGAAAAAAGCAAGGTTTGTTTTTCTTGAGGGGTTTGTTCTAAAATAAAGTCAAGTTCATCTTTAAAACCCATGGAAAGCATTTCATCTGCTTCATCTAAAATCACCCATTGAATATGACTTAAATCTAGTCTTTTTCTACGAATTAAATCGCAAACACGCCCTGGAGTTCCTACAACAATATGGCTTCCTGCTTTAAGTTGTCTAATTTGAGAATCAATATTAGCACCACCATAAACAGCAGTAGTCTTGATTTTTTTAGAATATTTAGTAAAATCCTTAATATCTTCAGCAATTTGTAAACAAAGTTCTCTAGTAGGACTTAAAATAAATGCTTGTACATTTTTAGCATTACTATCTACTTGATTGATAATAGGTAAACTAAATGCCGCTGTTTTTCCTGTTCCTGTTTGAGCTAAAGCAACAAGATCGTTTTCTGACGTTAATAAATGTGGGATAGTTTTCGCTTGAATAGGTGTAGGTTTTTCAAAACCTAAATCTTTCAATGCTTTAAGTACCTCCTCCTTTAACTCTAACTCCTCGAAAGTTTCCATGATGATGATTTATCTTTTTATAATGGGGGCAAAGGTACGCTTTTATTTAAGTATTCTTGGAACTTTCAAAGCTTTTTATGATAGATTTTAAATCAGCATATTCTTTATTAGAAAGATTTTTGATAGGTATAATGTATGCCGATAGGCGATTTTCAAAAATAAAGATTAAATCATTAGTTTCTGTAACTTTATAAATTTTGTTCCAAGAAACTGTAGAATTAAAAGATTCTCCTTGAATATGAATATCTTTTTCATTGATAGTATATTCTAATCTTTCATGAATTCTTTGTTGTGACTTATAATTTTTTTTAATGGAAAAACTCATTAAAAAAGAAAATCCAAAAATAAAAAGAAGACCTAATATCATTAGAGGAATAGAATAAATAGATTCAGTTTGTACAAATAGTAAAACACTAATTGCAATTATGATGAATCCAATTATTTTAAAAATAAATAATATCTTTTGACTTACTTGAAGATTTAATTGTTTATAATCTTGATATTCTATTTTAGAAGAAAAGGAAATTTCTAGCATTTTGTTTTGGCTTTGCATCATTACAAAGTTTCCTTGTATTTTCTTAATACAAGGAAACTTAATATAGAAAAAATCATATATATCTTCTACTGATTGTACGAATAAAGTCTTTAGCTTGTTTTTCGTTCTTTTTAGAAGTCCAGTTATATTTTCCAGCAATATTTTTAATTAAATATTGTTTGGCTTCATCAAAAGAATTTAAAGAGTTTAAGGTTTCCATTGTTTGTTTATATACATTATTGTCTCCTCCAAATAAATTATTGGTGTACATCAACTTATCATTTAGACCAAAAGCTCTATTCAAATCTTTAATAGGAGCTAAGCCTAATTTATCAGACAAATCTCTTGCGGTTTTAGATTCAAATAAAACAGAGCTATCATTGCTCTCGACAGGTTTAGGTTCGGGAGTATTTCTAGGTTGAGGAACTTTAAATTCAAATTTTACAGGTTCTTTCTTTTCTACAACTACTGGTTCTGGTTTAGGCGGCGGCGGAGTATGTACGACCACAGGCTCTGGTTTGGGTGGTTTAGGTGGTGTATTCACGACTACTGGCTCAGGTTTTGGTGGCGGTGGAGTATGTATTACTACAGGTTCTGGCTTGGGTGGAGGTGGTGTATGTACTACAATAGGTTCTGGTTTAGGAGGAGTTGTTTTAACTTTCGTTGTAGATGAAGTTTCTTGATTTTTTTCCCAATAAAAAGCTTCATAAAGCTCTCTCAAATAATTTAACATCAAATCTCTTTCAATAGGATTCATGTTATCAGAATCGTCTGCCATACCTTTATATAGTCGATTTATTTTATCTAAAAGTATTTTGGCCTTGTGGAAATTCATATTCTATAAAATTTTGCTGAATAAAAAAAAATATAACTTATTACAAAAGTACTGTAAAGACTCAAGTAATATTCCTATTTTTAGGAATTCTATGAGAATTGGGGCAAAATATGATCCAAAAATATCATATAATCCTCAAACCTCAAACGAAGTACTAAAATTTATATTGTAAAATGTTTTTAGAACCAAGTTTTAAAGGACAACGCAGCGGCTGGATAGAAGTTGTGTGTGGCTCCATGTTTTCTGGAAAAACAGAAGAATTAATTCGTAGATTAAAACGAGCTAAGATTGCTAATATGAGTGTAGGAATCTTTAAACCTCGTATTGATACACGATATGATGAAGAAAAAGTAGTTTCTCATGATGCTAATTTTATTATGTCCACTCCTGTAGAAAAATCTATGGATATACTCAGGTATGCTGATAAATTTAATGTAATAGGTATTGATGAAGCTCAATTTTTTGATTTAGAACTTACTGAAGTTTGCCAAACCTTAGCTTTACGAGGCAAAAGAATTATCATTGCAGGATTAGATATGGATTTTAGAGGTGTTCCTTTTGGTCCTATACCTCATTTATTAGCAGTAGCAGAATATATTACAAAAGTTCATGCTATTTGTCCTCATTGTGGAAATTTAGCAACCCATTCTTATCGACTTTCTGTTGAAGAACAAACCGTATTATTGGGAGAAAAAGATGCTTATGAACCTCGTTGTCGTACTTGTTATCAAATGGGAAATATTTTAGATTTAAGAATGCCTGTTGAAGAACAAAATTCTAAGGGAAATTAAAAAAAAAGAATATGATTCCTTCAGCTAGATTTGGACAAATTTATTTAGATAATATTATTGATAATGAAGTTGTTGTACATTTATTTGCCCTGTATGAAGAGGGAATAGATGAAGTAGCACATAACAAATCTTTTTGTTTATGGATATTGACAGAATCCTTTTCAAAATTGAGAAGGATGTATCAAAATCAATATGGTGATTCTTTCGAAAAGAAAATAAAAACGACTAAAGAGGCTTCAAGATTATTACAATTATATCATGGTTATGCTGGTTTTTTTGCAACAATAGATTTTGAAAATCAAAAAGAATGTTTGGAGTATATTTATAAAATGGATGTAAAATTAGAAGAAACATTTAGATATGATTTAAAAAAATCTGAAGATCTAAAAGAACTCAATCAAATGTTAGCATTAGGTTTTGATGAAGAAAAGATTGAAAAAGGTGATGAGGAAAAATATAAAGAATTAGGATATTCAGAAGAATTTTTAGAGGAGCAAAAAAATAAAAGAGAAATACAAGGGCAAGATATTCATATTTATACAACAATGACTCAAAAAACTTTTAAAGAATATAAAGAAAGAGGATTGATTAATTCAGAAAATAAGTTTATAAATCTTCCTGATACTCGTATTAGTAACAATCAGAATGAAATACATCTACATGCTAAAATAATTTTGCCTGCTTCTTCAAAATATATACAATCCTTTTTTGAACAATTACCCCATGATTCAAAATATGAAATGACTATTCCTAGAGATGAAGATAAATTTCATGAAATTGCAGAGAAAGAGATTTTAAGTTTTGATATGGGAGATATTGATTATGATTCGATAAGTGATTTTCAGGAGGAGGCTTATTTATCATTTAAAATCAAAAATAAGGAACTTGCTTTACATACTAAAGATGTAGATTTTATTAATTTCTAATAAAATAGTTTGGATTTATCATTAGCAGCTATACAAAATTTAAAACGATTATGGGTTTCTCCTCAAGCCCAACATATTCAATTAGCGATTACATTAAGTAATGATGCTCTATTGATTCATGAACATTTAATGGCAGAATGTATTATTGCTAAAGAATTTCATCCTCATTTGACAACTCGATTAGATATTGAAGACTTTTTGAATAAAATGGTTTATGGAATTGAGTTAAGAAATTGGAGAGAAAAAATAAAATTTTTTGAAGCTCCTCATCAAGTTTTTCATTATAAAAAATATGAAAAAAATATTGATTTGTTTGAGCATTATTTTTTAAATATTCCTCATTTATATGAGAAATATAAAGAAACAGCCATTCATTGTTCTTATAGTTGGGGTAGGGAAGATAAATTAAAAATCGGATTAAATTTATTAGAAAATATTCTTGAAAAAGAACCCGATAATGGAGATGTTTATTTTTTTATAGCTCGATGTCATCATTATATATATTTAACAAATCATGAGTATGGTTCTACATTAGCAATAAAAGCCTATCGTAAAGCTATGAGAAATAAAACTTCTTATAGAGGACAAATTAAGAAAGAATTAGAAGTACTATTGAGTTAATTTTTTTATAAAAGACTGGACAATTGATATAAAATTCTAGCTCCAATATTCGCATCAAATTCATGATTTCCAGAAACTTCACATAAATCTATACCAATAATTTCTTTACCACTTTTTTTGATTTGTTGCAAAATATAAAGAGCTTCACTATAGCTTAAACCTCCAGGAACAGGAGTACCTGTATTAGGGCAAAGTTTAGGATCAAGACCATCTATATCAAAACTAATATATACTTTTTGAGGGAGTGCTTTAATTATTTTTTTGACAACAAAATGAAAAAGAACCCCTTCATAAACTGAATTTTTAATATAAGAATCAGAATAAGTGAATATTCTTTCATCTTGAGTTGCAAAATCCATTTCTTCTTCACAAAAATCTCTAATTCCTACTTGTGATAAATGTGTTATTTGAGGAATTTCATGAAGAGCATTATAAAAAATAGAAGCATGAGAAAAAACAAATCCTTCATAAGATTCTCTTAAATCACAATGAGCATCTATTTGTACAATTCCAAATTCTTGATGATGTTCTGCTAAGGCTTTTAAATAGCCTAAAGGTGTAGAATGATCTCCTCCTAAAAGAATCACTTTTTTATTCTTTTCAATTAACTTTTTTGTTTTTTTATAAACCCATTCATTGAGTTGTTGACAAGCATTATTAATTTTGATTAAAGGAGTAAAATCTTTTATTTTTTTTCCTTTTTCTAGATCATCAATATAGCTTTTGGCTAAGGTTCTATATTTTTTATTTCGTTTTATGATTTTTTGACTAGGAGGAATAAAATAAATTCCTCGTTTCCAAAAATCAGGATAATGTTCTAAATATAAATCTAATTGATAAGAAGCATCTAAAATATTATGAGGAGCATTCGATGTTCCTTCATGATAAGAAACAGTTACATCCCAAGGAACAGGAAAAATAAGAATATCTGCTGTTTCTTTATCAAATGGAAGTCCAATGAAATTTCCATTTTTAACGCCAACACCACTTGGATTAAATTGCTCGATTTGTATTTGCTTTTTTGTTTCCTCTTCCATTTGTATATTTCATTACTGTATAAAAGTAAATAAAAAAGATTTACTGAGTAAAATTAATATCAAAAGTTTCTTCATCATCCATAAAATAGACTTTTATATTTTCTCCAAAAGATTCCATCTCCGAAACATCAAAGCACAATTGACTTGTTTGTGAAGTTTCAGAAGGTTCTCCTTTCACCACAATTTTTATTGAAGTTTTTAATGGATTACCTTTTCTCATAGAACCATTCCAATACAAATTAGAACTATTGATATTCAAGTTAGATTTAATTTGAATAATCAGATTTTTATCTTTTTGTTCTACTTGAACCAATTCATATAAATCAGAAGATAATTCATTAAATGCTGTAGCATCTGTTTGAGTTAGAGAGATACATTTATTGGAAGATGATTTAGAAGCCTTGTTAAATAGTTGACAACTGCTTATCATAAGAACCCCACTTAGGGTTAGAAGTAAAAAAGTATGTTTCATCATGTGTGTAATAAAATTAGAAATATAAGCCAATATTACGCATTTATTTCCATATCACCATTTAATACTCTGTTAAAGACAAATTATTATTTTGTGAAAATAGAAAAAAGTAATCTTTATTTTGTTTTTGCAAAATATCAGACAGATTATAACTTAGTGTTTTATATGTAATACAAAATTTATTTATATTCGCTGCGTCAAATTAAAATTACATTTTAAAACCAAAATATATTTAATTAAGATGAGAATAATTAACATTTCCTCTATTCTAATTATTTTATTATCGTTAGGTAGCTTTAGTTTAAAAGCTCAACAACGAACTTGCCATGCTATGGATGTACTTCATCAGCATCAGCAACAAGATCATAATGTTGCTACAAAAATGGCAGAAATAGAAGCTCATACACAAGATTATGTTAATAGCATAGAAAATGGTGTTAGAGATAATTTAGGTGTGATTACTATACCTGTAGTTGTACATGTATTATACAATACATCTTCTGAAAATATTTCTGATGCACAAATTCAATCTCAGCTAGATGTTTTAAATGCAGATTTTAGAAGAACAAATTCTGATGCTACAAATCAATGGTCTCAAGCAGCAGATTCAGAAATTGAATTTTGTTTAGCAACTGTAGATCCTAATGGTAATGCTACAACAGGAATTACTCGTACTTATACTTCTACAACTTCTTTTGGTTCTGATGATAAGATGAAATATACTTCTCAAGGAGGAAAAAATGCTTGGGATACAGGTAAATATTTGAATATGTGGGTTTGCGATTTAGGAAGTTCTCTTTTAGGATATGCTCAATTTCCAGGTAGTGGTTCTGCTTCTACAGATGGTGTTGTAATGGGGTATAGATATTTTGGAACAGTAGGTGCTGCTCAAGCTCCTTTTGATGGTGGTCGTACTACAACTCACGAAGTAGGGCACTGGTTAAACCTTCGCCATATTTGGGGAGATGGAAACTGTAACTATGATGATTATGTAAATGATACTCCTGCTTCTGATGCAGCAAATTATGGTTGTGCAAGTTCTCATTATTCTTGTAATTCATTAGATATGGTTCAAAATTATATGGATTATTCTGATGATTCTTGTATGAATTTATTTACAACAGGACAAAAAACTCGTATGAGAGCTTTGTTTGCTTCTGGTGGATTTAGAGAAAGTTTACTTTCTTCTAATGCATGTGGTTCTACTGGTGGCGGCGGTGGCGGCGGCGGTACTCCAACTTCTTGTAGTACAGGCGAAAGTGAAGTTAATCTTAAAATTGTTTTAGATAATTATGGTTCTGAAACTACTTGGACCATCAAAAATAGTAATGGAGCAACTGTAGCTTCAGGAGGACCTTATGGAAATGGTCAAAATGGAACTAGTATTGAGAAGTCTTATTGTTTACCTAATGGTTGTTATGATTTTAAAATATTAGATGAATATGGTGATGGAATTTGTTGTAGTTATGGAAGTGGTTCTTATGCTCTTACAGATGAAAATGGTGGAGAATTAGCTTCTGGTGGAGAATTTGGAAGTTCAGAAACTAAAAACTTCTGTATCGGTGCAACAGCTCCTCCTCCTCCTCCAGCTTGTGGTGTACCAACAAATACTGTAGCTTCAACAAGTGGTTCTACTGTTACATTTAATTGGGATGCACAACCAGGAGCATCTTCATATAAATTAAGAGCTAGATTAACGAATGGAACATCTTCAAGTAGATGGAGCGTATTTAATGTAACTTCTCCTCCTACTTCATTAAATGCACCTTATCCAGGATATTATGTACAATGGCAAGTTGCTGCAGTTTGTCCTGAAGGAACTACAACATATTCAAATTATGTATATACTTATTTGAGTGGTCAACGTGTAGCATCTGAGGATGTATTAGGAACTTTAACCATGGATTTAGATGTTCGTTTATCTCCTAATCCTGCTACAGATATATTGAATGTTACAATGGGTAACTTTACTGAAGTTATGGAAGAAGAGAGAGAAGTTTCTGTTCAAGTATTTGATGTTTCTGGAAAACAAAGAATCCAACAAAACTTTACAAATGAAGCGATTCAATTAAATATTAAAGATTTACCTTCTGGTACTTATATTATTCATGTAATTACAGGAGAAGAGAAAAGCATTCAAAAGTTTGTAAAATTATAGGATTATAATTTTAAGATAAAAAAGGGCTATCCAAAATTTTGGATAGCCCTTTTTTATTAGATGTTATTACGAAAAGTTTTTTATGAAAGACGACTTAGAGATTTTGGAAA
>JAHDII010000069.1 GCA_020630895.1 Saprospiraceae bacterium | reverse complement strand
TGGTTATGGTAGAGAATTATCTCATTATGGTATTCATGAATTTATGAATATTAAAACTGTTTGGGTGAAATAATAGATAATTCGTCGATATTTAATTGATATAAATTCAAAATATTGTATATTGAATCATCAAAATATTTTATTTAATTAAAAATCAAAAAATGGCATTTTTAGAAAGATTAAAAAATGGTTGGAATTTAGCAAAAACAAGTTTTCGCATATTAAATGAAAATCGTTCTCTATTATTATTTCCTGTATTTTCTGTTATCTCATTAGTTCTAGTATTAGCTACTTTTTTTGGAGGAGGCTTTTTCTTGGTCGGAGATCAAATCATGCAACTTTTAGAAAGCGATACTTCTGGTCAAATTTTAGCAGTAGCTATCATTTTTGTCTATTATTTAATTAACTTTTTCATTATTGTATTTTTTAATTCTGCATTAGTTCATTGTGCAATAAAAATACTTAATGAAGAAAAGACATCGCTCGGAGAAGGGGTTTCTTTTGCCATGTCTAAACTAGGAAAAATATTTAGCTGGGCAGTTTTATCTGCCACAGTTGGAACATTATTGCAAATGCTTCACAACACTGGCAAAGTAGGAGAAATTGTAGCATCTATTATTGGTGCAGGTTGGTCTATTCTTACCTTCTTTGTTGTTCCTATTCTTATTTATGAAGATAGGGGTGTTTTTGAAAGTGTCAAAGAATCAGGTAAAATAATGAAAGAGAAATGGGGAGAATCTTTATCGGCTAATGTAAGTTTTGGCATTTTTCATTTTGTAGGAATTTTACTTGGAGTAGGAGTTGGATATCTATTAATGTTTATTCATCCTATACTAGCAATTGCTATTGGATTAACAATTGTTTTATTAATAAGTACAATTGTTACTGCGGCTAGAACTATTTTTGTTGCAGCAGTTTATAATCATTTAAGAGACAGACCTACAAGTTATTTTGATGATGGTATTTTAGATAGTATATTCACTCAAAAATAATATTTTATTTTATTGTTAAAGAGGAATTATTTTATAAAATAATTCCTCTTTATATTTTAATCTATTTCAAAATCTCAAGAAATATGAAATATTTATTACTCTCTCTCTTTTTATCTTTGTCTTTTATGGCTTTTAGTCAATCGGAAGTTAATTCAGAGATACATTTATTAAGTCCTGATCATATTGGTAATGCTACATTAAATATTGATGATTTTAGTTCTTATTTATCTTGGTTAGAAAAAAAAGTTCATCAACAGCTTGAAAAAGAAAAAGGAGATTTTGAAATTATTATTTCAATGACACTTCATAAAGATAAAGAAGCAACGATACATATAGCTGAAAGAGGAGACAGTCCTAAAAATATTATTAAAAAAATAGAAAAAAAGATTTCAGAAAAATCGCCCCCTCGCACAAGTCTAGTTGATTTTTCTTTTCTTAGTGCATTCAAAATAAATTTGGGTTGTAAAAATGATAAAGAAACATTTAATCCTACTTTTATTCCTTATACAGAACAACAGTTTTTTAAATTTGACGAACTTGAATTGATTCAAAAAAAAGAAGCTTTTGAAAAATGGATATTAGAAGAAGTTATTCCTGTTGTAGCATTTCACACAGCAGGCGTTGATCCTAAATTTGCAGGAGTTAAAGACGTAGGAGATTTATTGCAAAATAAAAAATTCCTAAATAAAAATATTAATACTATTACTCATCCTGAAACCTATTATTGGAGAGCGGTTTTAGAAATGAATGTAGGAAATCAAATTATACCTTTTGCTAAGGTTTGTATGCACTTTGCTAATGGAGAATTTGATAAAGGAAAACGTTTATATAGATTAGTATCTATGTTTTCTAATCAAAAAACACTTCCAGCAGTTTATGCTAGTGAATTACGAAGAAGAATTCAATCTTTAGATAAAAGTATTTCTAAAGAAATAGAAAAAGGAATTCAATTTCATGATGCTGAAAAGTATTCTGAAGCAGTAAAACATTATGAAAAACTCCTTGAAATTATTCCTAATTCTGCTTGGCTAAAATATGAACATTTTTATTCTAGTACAGTCTCTATAAGATACGAGGAAGATAAAGGTTATGATGCTTGGATAAAAGTTAAAGATGATATTTATGCTTCTGATCCTATGTACCATATGTATATTCATGGAAAGACAGCTAAAGAAAATTATGAAATGTTTTTACGACTAAGTATTAAAGAATTATTTTCTTCAAAAGAAAATTTGCAAAAAGATATTATAAAATATGCAGACATTGCACTTCAATTAAAAAATTATGGTTTTGCTGCACAAATGTATTGGCTCATTTTTAGTTCTCCTTATCTTTCAGAAGATGATTATGGAGATAGAAATATGTTAGCATATTTTTTATATTGTTTAGAACAATTAGGAGAAAAGGAAATGATTACTAACTTTAAGGGTGATTATGATAAAGAGTTTAAAATCATTGAAAAATATTTAAAAGGTCAAATGGAAAATCACCCTATTTATCAAGCATCAGAAAATAAAGAATAGAAAATACTATGTTATCAAAAATCGAAAAAACCGAATTAAGAAAAGATTTATTTCAATATTTAGATGGGCTAGGAACAGCTCCCGTTGCTTATATTCTTTACAAAAAAGGAGTATTAGATTTTCTTTTAGAAAAACAAAAATTGGATGTAAAAGAAATGAGTAGTCATTTTAATGCTAATGAAGGATATTTGAATGTTGCTTTAAGAATTTTGTGTTCGCAAGGATGGCTCAATATGTCAATTGACAATTCTACCGATACGATTATTTATTCTATAAATGATAAAAGTAAAATTGCGTTTCAGTATTTTTATTTATATCAAGATGTTTTTGATTTATTAGTTCTTTCTGGAAAATATCATAAAAGATTATTTCAAAAAGAACCTTTTATAATTTGGGAAAAAATAATTACAAAATTTAAAAATAATTATGATATTATATTTTCAGAGAATGAAGAAATAAAAAAAATAGAACAACAAATATTAAAACATATAGAAGGAAATTTAATTGCTCCAACAATTGTAGCTCTAGGAATGAGTGGTATGTTTCATAAATATTTTATGGAGCACTCTTTTAGTCCTGAAGAATTTCATAAAGACATAGAAAGCTTTTCTAGCTTACTCGATTTTTTTACTGAATTACAATTTTTTACTAAAAAAAATAATACCTATAGTTTTACGGATAAAGGATTATTTTTTGCAAAAAGAGCTAGTGCTTTTGGCGTAACTGTTTCTTATAATCCTATGTTTAGAAACATTGAAGAATTAATTTTTGGAAATCCTAAAAAAATAAGAGAAGTCGATGAAGGTAATCCAGAAAAACATGTTGATAGAAAAATGAATGTTTGGGGCAGTGGGGGTGCTCATAGTACTTATTTCAAAAAAATTGATGAAATCATAATCTCATTATTCAATCAACCCATTCATTTGCAACCTAAAGGAATTGTAGATATGGGCTGTGGAAATGGTGCATATTTACAGCATTTATTTGAAGTCATTGAACAAAGAACCGAACGAGGTAAAATGTTAGATGATCATCCTTTATTTTTAGTTGGAGCAGATTATAATCAAGTAGCTTTAAAAGTTACACGAAGCAATTTAATTCAAGCAGATATTTGGGCAAAAGTCATTTGGGGAGATATAGGAAGACCTGATTTATTAGCTACAGATCTCAAAGAACAATATGGAATTGATTTAAAAGATTTATTAAATGTAAGAACATTTTTAGATCATAATAGGATATGGGAATCTCCTACAAATTATACTCCTGATAGAAAGAGTACTTCTTCTGGAGCTTTTGCTTTTAGAGGACAGCGATTGACTAATAACCATGTAGAAGAAAATCTTTTAGAACATTTTAAAAAATGGGCTCCTTATGTCGGGAAATTTGGATTATTACTTATTGAATTACACACTATTCCTCCTCATTTAACTGCTCAGAATTTAGGCTTTACTGCTGCTACAGCTTATGATGCTACTCATGGTTTTTCAGATCAATATATTGTTGAAGTAGATGTGTTTCATAAAATAGCTAAAGAAGCAGGACTAGAAGTAGATAAAAAATATTTTTATAAATTTCCTAATTCAGATTTAGCAACAGTGAGTATTAATTTACTAAAAGGTTAGTATGAAATAATATAGATTTCAAGTGTAATCAATAAAAATAACGACCTTGTATTATGGATGATTTTAAAAACGAAATATTAGATCATTTTGATGATGATTATTTTAATAATTTTAATGAAGATGATGAGAATTTAGGAGATTTTATAAAAGCAAGATATATTTCTACAATGACAGAAATAGAAACGATTAATAAATATTTGCTAGATCATAATGTTATTTCTAAAATATCTTATAATAAGAGTAATGATATTTTGGATAGAGAAAATCATCCGTTTGTTTTATACTTACAAGAAGAAGATATAGAAAAAGTAAATACAGATTTAGATTTTTTATTGGAGCAATTTCTTCATTTAGAAGAAAAACATAAAGGATTTAATCCTATTAAAATTATTATTTTTTTATTTAATATCATGTTTTTTCTTTTTCTGTTTTTTCTTTTAATATTATCCAAATAAAAATCTTTTTCTTCTGTATTTAAATTGAATTCATGAATAGGATTTACATTTTTATCTATCATTAAAAATTGAGCATCATCATAATCTTCATATTCTGGAGATAAAAGCCATTGATCGTTTCTTAATAAATATTTTGAAACAATTTCCACTCATATTCGGCAAATACAGCTCAAATGTCTTTTCTGTATTGGCTTGTACGGCATTTCTTTTGAATAAAATATTTTTCTTATACAGCTAATTTGCATAAAATAATTGTGGAACGGTATGAATTAAAATACTTGTTAAATCTTAAAAGTTATCTATACAATATTTTATCGTATTAATTGAAGAGTTTTTAAATCCCAAATAAAAGAATGATTAGCAACAAGAGTATGATCTTCAAAATGTAAGTTATTCAATGTTCCTAAGCTAATATACTCTAAATCTAATTCCTTAAAATCAAGAAGAGAAAAGAGGCGTACATAACTTGCGCCACCATAAATTTCATCTGTATCTAATTCCGCTATAGCAAAATATTCCTCTGTTTCATCAAAACAATAATGAGTAAATTGAAAATTATTTGGTAAATAAAATCGTTCTTGTGTTTTTTTATTTAAGATAAAATTTTCAACACGAGTATATCCATTATCAAGAGGAAATTTTTCTAAAATAAAATCAAAATTCATATTTTAACTATAACTTTCTTATTGATCTTTAGGAACAATTTCTGTTTGTTGCCCAAAATGAGTTACAAAAGATTGCATTTCATTAGCTAAATCTTTGTTTTGTGTAGCTCTAGCATAAGTATCTGCTAAACCTCTTAAAGTTTGAAACATAAACCTATCCATTTCTTGAATTTGCATATCTGTAGTCCATAAATCAATACGAAGAGTATCTAAAGTTTCTTTTTCAAAAAGAGAAAATAACATTCCTTTGACCTCAATTGTTTTATCTCCTGCATCATCTGCTTGCCATTCCATTTTGATGGGCATATTAGATTCATTCAATCCTACAGTAACTGTAATACTTTTTTTGGAAACAACTTCATTTTTAGACATAATGTACTTTTTTTTACAAAAGTACATTATTGAAATCAGAACTTCATAAAGTTAGATGATTTTTATATATTCGTTATTATTCCTTAAAATAAAGCAGTATCATGCGTTTGATTTATCTTTGTTTACTACTGAGTATTCCTGTATTTCTCCAAGCACAACCTGGTTGGGTAAAGGGATATATTGTTACCAACTCATTAGATACTTTGTATGGTAAAATTTATTATTCTACACCAGCACAACGTTCTGTAAAAATTCTTTTTAAAGAAGATGGCTATGATGATAAAATCAAATATCGTCCATTTACAATTAAAGGTTTTTTTGTAAAAGATCAATATTTTGTATCTCGAATTTATGATATCCATCCTTCTCTTTCTTATGGATTAGGCGTTTTTATGGAAGTCAAAAATGAAGGAGAAAGTCCTGTTAAAGTTTTAGAATATTGGAATACAGACAAAATAATGGGCTTTACTCAAACATTTTTAGTGAAAAGTGGTGGAAAATCTTATGAAATTAATCCTTTACGGTTTAAAAAGACGGTAGCTTCATTTTTTTCAGATTATAAAGATCTTCAAGAAGATATCCTTAATGGAAAATACAAACGCAAAGATTTGCTAAGTATAGTAAAACGGTACAATACTTGGAGGAATAAAAAGAAAAATAAGTAATCAAGAATAACTAATTCATTTAATTTACGTTGTTATATTTGTACTTTATTGTTAAATATTCTAGTATTAAGTAATATATCTTATTCTAAGAGTAGAAATAAGTATAAATTTACAAGATTCGACAAAAAAATCAGCATTGACAA
Organism: Saprospiraceae bacterium; assembly: GCA_020630895.1. Taxonomy (GTDB): domain Bacteria; phylum Bacteroidota; class Bacteroidia; order Chitinophagales; family Saprospiraceae; genus JAHDCE01. The sequence goes on along the minus strand of JAHDII010000069.1, from coordinate 7,000 downwards.
ATATCGCTTTTCAATATCCCATTTGGTTTGTAGCACTTTGTGTGTTAGCAGGAATTATATATGCAACAGCATTATATTTTAGGAATAAAACATTTAGAGAACAATCAAAATGGCTCAATATTTTATTGGGTATTTTTAGATTCTTATCTGTAACTATTATTTGTTTATTACTATTATCTCCATTATTAAAGTCTTTAGTTTCTGAAGCTAAAAAACCTGTTGTTGTATTAGCTCAAGATCATTCAGAATCTATTTTGAATGATATGAACCAAGAAGATTCTTTAGCTTATGTACAAAAAATACAAAACTTAGAATCTCAATTAAAAGAAAAATATGAATTACAAACTTTTTCTTTTGGTGAAGAAATTAAAGAAGGAATTGATTATCAATTTAATGATAAAGTAACCAATGTTTCTGAATTATTTACAGAAATTTATGATAGATATACAGGGCAAAATTTAGGAGCTGTTATTATAGCTACAGATGGCGTTTATAACGAAGGAAGTAATCCTATTTATTCTGGAGCAAAATTAGCTGCGCCCGTTTTTCCTATTGCATTAGGTGATACTATTCCTGATAAAGACCTAGTATTAAAAAGAGTCTTTCATAATAAAATTGCATATTTAGGAGATAAGTTTAGTTTACAGATAGATATTGCTGCAAGAAATTGTGCAAATGCTCCTACCAATTTAAAAATTAGTAAGGTTGTTGGAGGAAAAACAATTCCTCTAAAAACAGAACCTATTACAATTATCAAAAATCAATTTTTTACGACAAAAGAAATTATTTTAGATGCTGATGTAGCAGGAGTACAACGATATAGAATTTCTTTAAGTCCTGTAGCAAATGAAGTCACTACAATTAATAATACCAAAGATATTTTTATTGATGTTTTAGATGCGAGGCAAAAAATATTAATTTTAGCTAATTCTCCTCATCCAGATATTTCAGCAATTAAAACAAGTGTTTTAAAAAATAAAAATTATCAAGTAGATGTAGCATACATAGCACAAAAAGATGTAAATGTTGCTGCATATGATTTTGTAATTTTACATCAATTACCTAGTCAATTAAAAAATATTTCAGGGATATTAAAAACATTATATGATAAAAATATTCCTCGATTATATATTGTAGGAACACAAACGGATATGTCTAAAATAGGAAAAGTTCAACCTATTGTAAATATTAAAGGAGGAACAGCTTCTACTAATAATGTTCAGGCAGTGATCAATCCATTATTTAATTTATTTAAAATAGATGAAAATTTAAAAAGAGAATTGCCTAAATTTAATCCTCTCACTTCTCCTTTTGGAGATTATAAAGCTTCGGGTGATGCACAAGTTTTATTATATCAAAAAATTGGTTCGGTAGAAACTAAATATCCTCTTCTAGCTTTTGGAGAAGTAAATAAAATTAAAATTGGCGTTTTAGCAGCCGAAGGAATTTGGAAATGGAAATTATTTGATTTTATGCAACATCAAAATCATTTTGTTTTTGATGAATTATTAAGTAAATCCATGACGTATTTAACTTTAAAAGAAGATAAAAGAAAGTTTAGAGTCAGTGTGGCTAAAAATATTTTTAATGAAAATGAACCTATTCTTTTAGATGCTGAATTATATAATGATAGTTATGAATTGATCAATACTCCCGATGCTGCTTTAACGATTACAAATGAAGATGGTAAGAATTTTAATTTTACATTTAATAAAGTAAGTAATGCCTATACATTAAATGCAGGATTTTTTCCTCCTGGAAATTATAATATTAAAGGTTTAGTCAATTATAATAATCAGCAATTAATTTATAATGGAAAATTTAGTGTTCGCCCGGTTCAGTTAGAACGATTTGAAACTACAGCAGATCATGGAATGCTTAGAGTTTTAGCTCAACAATTTGGTGGAGATGTTATTTATCCGAATGCTATTGATTCATTAATTTCAATTATTGATGCTAAAGATGAAGTAAAACCTGTTTTATATTCTACCTTAAAAACTCGTTCAGTAATTCATTTAAAATGGATATTTTGGCTCCTTGTATCTTTGCTTGGAATAGAATGGTTTATGAGAAGATTTTATGGAGGATATTAAAAATCAAACCAGCCAAAAATAAAATTCAGATCTTTAGTCATTCTTATTGACTCTAAGAAATGTATCAACTTAGAAATACTTAAAATATCATGTTTGTTTTTGGAAAAAACAAACAACAATTTAAGCAAATGAATTGTCTTTGTAGGAAAATTAGAATTTAAAATTTCATGAAATTTGATAAATAGAGTTGAAAATGAAGAATAGATTTCCTTTCTTTGTCAGAGATAAGTATCTTGGGAAAAAATTGAGAATATGCTCCATTTATTACTCTTAGAGTGGAAAAAATTAAAATCATACCGAACATTTAAAGTTCTTATTGGTCTTTATGTGTTTAGTTTACCTTTTATTATCACTTTAGCTGCTGTTATAAGGTATTATGCCAATAAATTTGGAAACCAAGTAGGAGGAGATGTTGTTCCTAATCCTTTCATATTTCCTTATGTTTGGGAAACTCTAGGTTATGCAGGTAATTGGCTCAATTTCTTTTGTTTAGGAATTATAGGTATTTTTATTATTACCAATGAAGTGAGTTATAAAACGCTTCGTAAAAGTATTATAACAGGATTAACTCGAAAGGAATTTTTTATTGCAAAAGTGAATATGCTTATAGCATTGGCATTATTTGCAACGCTATATTATATGATAGTTGCGTTCATTTCAGGTTATTTTTCAACGGGCTATATTCATAGTATAGGAAAAGTATTTGAAGGATTTGAAGTCGTTCCACGTTATTTTTTACAATGTATGGGATATATGTCTTTTGCCTTTTTTCTAGGTTGGCTTTTCAGAAGCATGGCTTTATCTATGATTGTCTTTTTGGTATATACCTTCTTTTTAGAAATGGCAATTCGTTGGTCTTTAATTGGCTGGTATAAAATTCAAGCAGTTCAATTTATGCCCATGAATACAATAGAAGATTTAGTTCCTATTCCTTTGATGATGGCAGAAAATTTAGTAGAAGATTTTTCTAGAGAAAATGGATTTCAATTTTTTCTAAATCCTACTCAAGCTGTAATTGTTTCTATAGGATATATTGCACTGTTTTTAGGACTATCTTATTTGAGATTCAAAAAATCAGATTTGTAGATTACTCTGATTCAGAATTTGTATCACTTACACTTACTAATATTTCTCTATAAATAATAGTATCATTTATTTTTTCTTTTTTGAATAAATGAAAACCAAATTGACTTTGAACAATATCTGAAATTGTTCCTAGAGGTAAATTTTTTAAAGTATTATAAAAATATCGTGTTCTAGGCATTTCTCCTGTACTTGAAATTTTACCACATTTCCAAAACAAAGTATTATCAGAATATTTTTCAAAAACAGTACAAAAATCAATTCCTTCTTGTAATTCTTTTTGAGCTTTTTTTATTTTTTCTTTAGCTTTGATTTGAGCTTTAGTATATCCTATATAAATAGAATGCGGAGATTGTTGTCCATAAGACGAAATGGAAAAACATAAGAATAAAATAAGAAGTAAATTTTTCATAAGATCAATTTTTTATAAAGAACGTATAAAATAAAAAGGGTTACATCTTACAAAATGTAACCCATTATTTTTCTTTAATCTAGGTTCTAACTACATATCATAAACCGCTTTATATTTTTTTCTAGCATACTTCATGAAATATTTAAAATTTAATCCTTCGCCAGTAATTTTTTTGCATAATTCTTCGGAAGAATATACACTACCATATTGATGAATATTTTTTCTAAGCCATTCTAATAATTTTTCATTTTCTCCTCTTTCAATTTGTTTTTCTAATCCTCTAATTTCTTTTTTGGCTTGAGCATAAAATTGAGCCGCATAAAAACTACCTAAAGAATAAGTAGGAAAATATCCAATACTACCATAAGCCCAATGAATATCTTGAAGAATTCCTTGTGTATCATTGGGAACTTTTACACCTAAATATTCTTTATATTTTTCATTCCAAATTTCGTTTAAATTATCTGTAGAATAAGTTCCTTCTAATAATCCTTTTTCAATTTCATAACGAATTAAAATATGAAAATGATAATATAACTCATCAGACTCTACACGAATTAAACTCGGGCTTACTTTATTAATCGCTTTGAAAAATTTTTCAGGACCCACTCCTTTTAAATTTTTAGGAAAATATTTTTTTACTAAACTCATATTAGCTTCCCAAAAAGGCAAAGAACGTCCTACGTTATTTTCCCAAAGTCGTGATTGTGATTCATGTATTCCTAAAGATACTGCTCGTCCTGAAGGAAGACCATAATCTTCACTAGGTAATCCTTGTTCGTATAAAGCATGACCTCCTTCATGAATGCAACTCCATGTCATGCTACCAAAATTTTTTTCATCAATTCGAGTAGTCACTCTTACATCTGTTGGAGCAAAATTAGTAGTAAAAGGGTGGGGAGAAATATCTTGACGTCCAGCATCAAAATCATAACCCATACGTTTTAAAATTTCAAGACCAAAATCCCATTGTTTTTCTTTAGGAAAATGTTTTTTTAAACAACTATCATCTACTTGTTTTTGTTCATCTATTTTTTTACAAAATTTGATTAACTGAGCTTTTACATCTGCAAATAAAATATCTAAATCAGCAACTTTTGCTCCAGGTTCATATTGATCTAAAAGAGCTTCATAAGGATGATCTTTATATCCTACAATTTCACATTCTTCTTTTTTGATATCAACTAATTTTTTTAAAGAATCTTTAAAAATAGAATAATCTTTAGCCGCACGAGCTTCTAACCATTTATGATAAGCTTCTGAAATAATATTAGAATTTCTAATTACAAAATCTGTACTTAACTTACTTGAACGTTCTTGCCTTTTTGCAATCAATTCAATATTTTTTCTTTCTTTTAATTTGAACTTCTTTTTATTTTTTAATAATTCAGATACTTCTTTTATAAATTGAGGATCAACAAACATTTCATGCGAAATAGCAGAAAGTGTAGCTACTTGTTGTGAACGAAAAGCAGCTCCTTTTTTTGGCATATTCACTTCTTTATCCCATCCTAATAAAGAAATAGCATGATTAATATCTGAAATTTTTCTTAATGTATTTGTAAATTTTTGATATTCCTTTTTCATGATTTTAATTTTTGTTTTTGATAATACTCCATAATAAAATACACCATCCGATAATAAAAAGTGTTCCTCCAATTGGAGTTAATGGTCCTAAAATAGATGTAGGAACATGAATTAAATCGCGACAAGATAATAAATATAATGAACCTGAAAAAAATATGATTCCAATAATAAAAAACCATCCTGCAATTTTTCTTAAATTTGAAGCAAAAGAATGAAGAAGTACACTTAAAAATATAGCAAAAGTATGATAGAAATGATATTCAATTCCAGTGTGGTAAGCATTAAGTCTTTCTAAAGGGATATTATTTTTTTTGAAGGTAGATTCTAATCCATGAGCACCAAATGCTCCTAAGACAATTGCTAATATTCCAAAAATACAAGCAATGATTAATAATGTTTTATCTTGATTTTTCATAGATTTGTAGAAATGTAAATTTAAAAAATGAATTTTAAAATGTACTCAAATAACAAAATAAATATAATAATTGTTTTTTTGATCTTTAATATTTTTTTGAACAGTTTTATTTCTTGTTCAAAGCATAAAAATAATATATTAAATTCTATTCCTTCAATTATTTCAGAATTTCATTTTACAAATAATAATATAGAAAATAATAATGAAAAACAATGGGCATGGGCAAAAAATATTTTAGAGAATTTGCCTCAAGATAATTCTTTAATTAGAGCAATGTCTAAAAGAAATGAACCTTTAATAATGATTGAATGTTCTTCAAAAATATGGAAAAAAATACAAGAGAAATACCCTTCAAAAATTTATGAATTCAATCATTGGAAAATTTATGATCTTAAAGAAAAGAAAATAAAACTCGCGTATGATAAAAATATATTATTCATTTCTCCTTTTGGATATTTAATAGAAGAATCTTTATTGTGTTTGTCAGGAAAAGCAAAATCATTAGCCCAAGAATTGCCTGAAATTTTATCAATGAAAAAAGAAAACTATTATATCAAAGATCATAATGATATTATAAAATCTATAAATGGAAAATCATTTCAGCAATTCAAATTTATTCCTCAAGAAAAATATAAAATAATAGGGAAATATTCATCTAGAAATTTATTTGAAGGAATAATGTATAATGAATCACATTATGCTACATTTGCAGATACTACTTGGATTTATTTTCGATCAGTATTACCTACAACATCACGTTATATCGGTTTTCATTCTTACTTAGGTGATTCAAAAAAAATAGATTCTCCCTTAGAAAAAATATTAGAAGAGCAAAAAGAATTTATTTATTCAAGTGTTCTTACGAACCATTTAATTCATGGAGAAAATATTTTATGTATCATAAAATGTAAAAATGATATTGCTAATAAATATCAAAAAATAATTCATGAATATCCTGTGTTGGAACAAATGAATGATCCATTATTCTCTATTCATCGAATAGCAGTAAATGATATTTCTATAGAAGTAAATATGTTGCCTTATTTTCCTACAATTAAAAATCCATATATTACTTATGTAGGAAATTATATTATTTTTTCTGAAACGAAAATAGGAATTCAAAATGTATTGAATGAATATATTTCAAATTTAAGTTTTTCTGAATATAATTTTACTCATGGCATTACTTCAAAAATTAAAGACAAAGAGTTAAAAGGAAGTTTGCATTATATTAATGGAGAATTATTTGGACAAAATAATAAAGTATTATTGTGGGAAAAAGAATATCTTTCTCCGCAAAAATCTATTTTTTCTTATCAATTAGGAGATTTTGAAACGATTGAAAAAAAATCAGGGATAGCATGGGAAATTGAATTGAAAGATTCTATTATTTATGGACCTCAAAAAATA
>JAHDII010000068.1 GCA_020630895.1 Saprospiraceae bacterium | reverse complement strand
ATTAATAGCTGAACTTTAACTTTAGATACATTAAAAGTTACGATTCGTATAATAAAATATATTCTTTTATAAAAAGTTTATTACTTTACACCTCGTAAATAAAAATGTAATTTTTTTTACACAAAGAATTGAATTTAAATTTGTATCAGAACTTTTTTAAGTTTGTTCTTACAACCCTTAACCGAATAAGTGCATTTATTAAGTAAGAAATTAAATTATTCATCAAACACATATTAACCTCAGTTTATGAGATATTTACTTGTTTTTATTTTAGTGAGTCTATTTTCATTGACTCATGCTCAAGAGAAATCAGAAGAAAAAAAAGAAGGAAAATACCCTAGTCTTTTTTGGAAAATCGAAGGAAAAGATTTAAAAAAACCTTCTTATTTATATGGCACTATGCATGTAAGCCATAAAATTGCTTATCATTTGAGTGATGATTTTTATAAAGCACTGAAAGAAGTCGATCAAATTGCTTTAGAGACCAATCCAGAAACGTGGATGGATAAGATGTTAGAAAGAAGTGGTGGTGGCGGTTATTATGGTTATTCTCCTAATTTATATTCTTCTTTTGCTCCAATTATTCCAGAAGATAAAGATATAGAATATATCCTTCAACTTAATAATCAATTAGTGAATGGAATTTTATATCGTAATAATGAATATCAACAGAATTTTGAAGAAGAGACCTATTTAGATATGTTTATTTTTCAAGCAGGAGGAAAACAAGGAAAACCTGTTGTTGCATTAGAAGATTTAGATGAATCTGATGATTTAGCAAGAAAAGCATCTATGAATTCTTATGATCCTGATAGAGAATTACCTCAATGGTTGAAAAAAGAATTACAAGAAAAAGGGATTGTAGAACTCATGGAAGATGCCTATAGAGATAAAGATTTAGATTTTATTGATTCATTAAATCGAGTATATTATACAGATTTATATAATCAATATATGCTCTATGATAGAAATAGGAATATGGTAGAAGCTTTAGATACTGTATTTCAAAAAGGAAGTGTATTTATTGGAATTGGTGCTGCTCATTTACCTGGTGAACAAGGCGTTATAGAAATGTTGAGAGAAGAAGGATACACTGTAACTCCTATCAAAGGAGAACAAACAGAAGTAGGTAAAAAAATAAAAGAAGATTTTGAATCTACATTCTCTAATAGAACTCATAGTTCTTATTCTTCTACTGATGATTTTATCAAGGTTGATTTACCTGAGAAGTTATATGAATTTGGCGTTTCAGGCAGAAATATTGGAGTAGGAATGGATATTACAAATGGGGCATACTTTTTAATTTTGAGAACTACATTGAATCATTCATTTTCAGAAGAGCCTATTTCTTTAGATGATGTTGAAAAAATGTTGTATGAAAATATTCCTGGAAAAATATCTACTCAAGAAAGAATTACTTTTCAAGGATACCCTGCTATTGCTTTAACCAATAAAACTAAAAACGGAGAACACCAAAGATATTTAATAGTAGAAACTCCTCTTGAATTGATTGTTTTTAAATTAGGTGGTAAAAAAGATTATGCTTCTAAACATGGACATAAGTTTTTTGATAATATTAAATTAGGAAAACAATCCTCTAAAAAAACAAAAGTTTCTCCATTTTATGGTGATTTCCAAGTTGAAATGCCTGGCACACCTATTATACAAGGGAATAATGAGGTAATGTCTGGAGCTGGAACGGTAATGATAGAATCTTATGATAACAAGACTAAAGCTAAATATTTTGCAAGTGCAATGGTCTATCATGATTATAGATATTTTGAAGATGATGATTTTGAAGTAGAATATATGCATAAAGCATGGTATGATGAGATTGATACCCTTTATAATTATATTCAAACTACTTCTAAGCCTTATTATTCTGCTCTTTCAGGAGGAGGCTTAAAAAATGGAGAAAAAGTTTGGCTGAAAACTATCAAAAAAGGACCTAAATATTATATGTTAGGAACCATTGGCTCAGATAGTCTTCAAAGTATAGCATTTTTCAATTCATTTACATTTGTAGATGTTATTCATGAAGATGAAAAATATGAATTACAAGTAGATACAAGTTTATATTATGAAGTTATTTCTTCTATTGAAACCCCTCAATATTATGATTATTATGGAAGAAGAAATAAGAAAGAAGATACTATAAAAAGTAAATATAAGAGTATTCAATATGAAACACCTTACAAAGAAGTTATCGATGTTTCTTATAATAAATATCATCATTATTATCAAACAGAACATGCAGATTCTATTTGGTTAAGAATTAAAAAAAGTTGGACTGGAGAAGATTATAAAGATATTGATGATGAAGATCGTTATATTGTATATGATGAAGATCAAGGAAAAAATAAAAAAGAACAACCCTATTATTCTTTTAAAATAAAAAAAGATGGTTGTTCTAGAATGATTCAAAATCATTATATTTTGAATCATGGTGTGATGTATTTAGTACGATGGGATAGCGATATTTATTCTGATGTTTCTCCTTTTGCACAAAAATTTATTGAGACTTTTACCTTAAAAGATACACTTATTGGAAGAGATCCTTTTCAAGATAAAGCAGGTATCTTTTTTGAAAATATACATAGCGAAGATAGCTTAACAAGAATCCAAGCATTAGAATCTTATGATTATATTGATTTTAAAGAAGCTCATGTTCCTCAACTCATGGATGTGATTAAAAATTTTGAGTTTGATGAAAAAGAACTAGATATAAAAGTAGGTTTATTAGAAGCATTAGGACAAATAGAAGATCCTAGAGTTTTTCCATTTTTCAAAAGAATTTATTCTAATTCAGAATATAATAGTGCGATACAACTCGAAGTGATTAATGCTCTTGCCAAAAATCCTAATAAGGAAAATTATGACTTAATTTTATACTTAATGGATGCCGATCTTCCTCTTGCGTCAGAACGAACTATTTACAATACGTTTTCTCCTTTAAGAGATTCTTCTGCATTAGCTTTTAGCAAAGGACTATTTCCTAAATTATTAGAATATTCTTCTATACCAGAATATCAAACTTGGATTTATCAATTGGCTGAAAAATTAAAAAATGAGGATCAAGTCAAAGGCAAAATGTTTAAAAAATATAAAAAACAATTTGTCAATGAAATGAAAATGGAATTTAAAAGACAAAAAACAAAAGACATTGAAAATAAAAGTAAAAGTTATAATTATGGCGGTAGTAGTTCAGGTTCTCTTTTAGATGAATATATGGCGATGCTGATTCATTATTATAAAAATCCTGAAGTAAAAGATATTTTTGATAAAATAAAAACATTAGAAGATGCTAGAAATAAATCTTTATTGTTAGCACAATTATCAAAACACAATCAAGCGATAGATAAAGAGCTATTAAATGAGTTAGCAGAAGATCCAAAAACGAGATATGAATTGTATGAAAATTTAGAAGATTTAAAACAATTAGATATTTTTCCTGCAAAATATAATAATCAAAAAGATTTAGCTGAGTCTTATTTATTAGGCAGCCGTTCTTATCCTAAAATTGATAGTATTGAATTTTATAAAGAAATTACTATCAAAGAACAGGATGATGAATATATTCTTTATTTCTTTAAATCATTGAAAAAAAGTTCTTCTTATTATGATGAAGATAAAGAAGGAGAATGGGGACTTCAATATATTGCTTATGAAGTAAAAAAAGAGAAAGACGAAAAAACAAAAGAATTTATTCCTGATAATTATTATTCAAAATCTTCTTATAAAGAAATAGATTTTGAAGATGAAGAAGAGCTTAAAGAATATGAAGAAGAAATTATTGATACCATTAAATATAAGAAACGAAAAAGAGTAAGAAGTAGAGATTCTTATTATGGATATTAATTGTTTTTAATTAAGATGATTAGGAATTATTTTATCTAAAAATAGTTTCTAATCATCTTGAATCAAATTTTAATTCAATGAAAAAATTATTTCTATTATTTTGTATTTCAAGTATTTTAGTTTCATTTACTTCTTTTAATTTTTCTGAAGAAAGTATTATAGGAACTTGGGAAATAAAAAGTCCTAAAAATACGGCAGAAGGAGAAGGCTTTATTACTTTTGATAAAGAGGGCTATATTCTTATGGAATATGGTGAAGAAAAAATGGATGGCAGAAGCTTTGAAGTTATGGGAGGAAAAGCAACTATGTCTTATACAGTTGATTCAAAAAATCAACCTATAGAAATTGATTTTAAAACTTCTATTGAAGCTTATGGTATGACATTCACAACCAAAGGAATTATTAATTTTATTAATAAAGACAAGGCACAATTTGCTATGGGAAAAATGAATGAATCACGTCCCACAGAATTTACTAAAGAAAATTCTACAACATTAATACGAAAAAAATAATTATAAATTATTTTATAAATATGAGTTATCCCGAATTTTAGTTATTAAAATTCGGGATATTTTTTATACGTTTTCCTAAAATTAATTTCAGTGTTTGCTTGTCCAAAAAAACGAAGAAAAAGAAAAAATTTAAAGTTTGAGATGAGTGATATTTTATTGCTAACGGTAGGTGTATGCAGAATATCCAATAAAAAATATTAATACTACTCCACAAATAATTCCCACTAAAAACCATTTCACTTGTTTTTTATATGCAAGGGCTGACATATAAGTAGGATTATGAGCATTAGGAGAACCTAATCCATATTTTACTTCCCAATTTTCACGATTTCCATTATCCAATCGAGGGTCTTTTAAATCAATAGTAAAAGCAGATTGTGGTGTTGAAATAAAATAAGAAAAAGTATCAACCGTTGCTCCTTGATTTGTATATAATTCTAATTTATCAGTTTGTTTATCTAAGCCAAAATCAAAATCGCCAATAATTTTATATTTATACATAGGATACGTTTGCATAAAATTTAAAGTATCTTTTGCAACAACAACATAATCTTTAGGTCCTAGCCAAAAAGAAGGTAAAATAAATTCATTTTTTTTATTTTTAATGATCCAACCTCCTAAATTAATATTACTATTAGTACTATTATGTATTTCTAACCAATCTCCTGATTTTTGGTTATAACAACTAATCTCATTAAAAAAAATAGAATCTTGTAAAGGGGTAGTAATCGGAATAAAAATAGCTTTGTAATATTTTGAATTATTTTTATCATTCAAATACACTTTTAAAAAAGGAGATGTTTTATCCGTTCCTTCCCAATGAGAAAAAGAATATCCCAATCGAGGAATAGCTCGAAGTGTAATGGGAATATTTTCAAAATAAAACCCTGAAAAAGATTTTACATAAGATGCTTTAACATGTTCATTAATCATAACACGCCCCCTACCCTCTGCTTCTACATTAATTTTTATTTTTTTTCCTGTTTCATATTTTTCTGCAATTTGTTTCCAAATAATATCAGGGCGTTTTTTTGCAAAATTTTTAATCCTATTAAAATGAATATTCCACACTCTTTTACTCAACCCCCAACGTTCCCATTGTCGAGGCATTTCAGGTAATATTAATTGATAATGTTCTTCTATTTTTGCCAACATACTATCTCTTAAAAAAGTAGTATTCAAATGATCACAAAATCGATTAATAAATAAATATTTGAATTCTTCATTATCTAATAATTTTCTTAAAATTAAAGTACTCCAAGGAGGATTAGGCCAATCAGGACCTTCTTCTTCTGTATGAAAATCTAAACTATTTTCTTCATAAGCTTTAGGTTTCATTAAACCAAAACCCCAATCTGTATCGTATAAAATCCATTGCCAACGTCCCCCGTTATGTATATCAGATCTCCAAAATTTAATATTTCCTCCAGCATCTACATTATCAATAAAAATTTGAAGCAATTTATAATCTGCATAATTTTCAATATCTATTAAAGTTTTTAAATAATTATAATTTTTTTCTAAAGAAATATCTTCTTTTTCTAAAAATTGTAACAGATTCAAATATGATTTTTTACTCCCTTTTCTCAGAGCCCATCTATGTTCAATTAAATCTAATGTATCTGGATTTACTTTTTTATGATGTGATGCAATAAAATAAGAATTTATTTTTTCTCTAAAATAATAAACGCCCCAATATTTTCCGTTAACATATACATGGCACGGACGATGTGCTTGTTTATCTATTTTCCAATCTTCAACTATTGTATTAATGACTACATCTCTACTATGTGATTTCCCCCAATCACTTCCTGCATTTCTTAAAATTAAAAACTTAAATTTATTTAATTTTTCTTCTGGAAAAATTTGATGTCTAATTCTTTTATTTCCATATCGCAGTCGAGAAATTAATAAAATAGATTTTTGAGGAAAAGTACGACTCATTCCACCAAACAATCGAAACCCACAAGGACTTCTATAAATGCAAGAACTATCTGATTCAAAAATTTCAGCATTCATAAAATGTTCCTTTCTGTCCCAATAATTGGCTCCATAATTTCCTATACCTTCAACTTCATTATGAACCCCTACTTGAAATAATCCATCAATAGAATCAAATAACATTTCAGGTTTAACACTTAAAGAAACAACTGCCCAATCTGTTTCAGGTTCATTCATAAAATAAGTAGAAGCTTCTATTCTACTTTTATCTCCATTTTTTTTGATGATAATTGCACGAATAACGGTAGTTGTATCTAAAGGTATTTTTTTACGATATAAATTAGAATTTCTATTGGGTTCAGAACCATCTGTAGTATAATATATTTTATCTGTTTTTTCTAATGATGATAATTCTACTTCAATGGTATTTGAAAAAAAACCACCTTCTGGAAAAAAAATAACTTCTTGAGGATATAATAATTCTATAGATGTATCTTTTTCTATTAAAGATAATTCTTCTTCTGTTTCTTCTTGAGCAAAAGAACATAGAAATAAACATAGAAACAATAGGCTCATTCCTATATGTTTAGTGATGTTTATTTGTAATAATATGAATTGAAGTAGTTTTTTCACACTATAAATATAAGCAGAGTTTTAATACCCTCTACCTCTTCTATAGCGTTTTTTCGATTTATTTTGTTGATAATCTTTAAAGACAAACTCTCCTAATCCTTTTAACGAAGAATAAAAAGCTTTTCCTTGGTTGGCAGCAGTAAATTGTTCCACAAATTGAACTAAGTAGGGATCTTGAGCAATCATAAATGTTGTAATAGGAATATTTAGTTTTTTACAACGCATTGCTAAATTCAACGTACGATTAATAATTTTTTTATCTAATCCCCATGAATTTTTATAATATTTTTTACCTCGTTTTATACAAGTAGGTTTACCATCTGTTATCATGAAAATTTGCTTATTAGGATTTCTTCTTTTTCGTAAAATATCCATCGCTAATTCTAAACCTGCAACTGTATTCGTATGATAAGGTCCTACTTGTAAATAAGGTAAATCTTTAATTTCAATTCTCCATGAATCATTTCCAAAAACAATAATATCTAAAGTATCTTTTGGAAATTTTGTAGTAATATACTCCGCTAATGCCATAGCTACTTTTTTAGCAGGAGTAATTCTATCTTCACCATATAAAATCATAGAATGAGAAATATCAATCATTAAAACAGTACTCATTTGAGATTGATAAAATGTTTCTCGAATTTCTAGATCTTTTTGTGTCAATTGAAAATCATCAATTCCATGATTAATTTGTGCATTTTTAATAGATTCAGATAAAGCTAAATGATCTAAACTATCTCCAAATTGATAGGGACGAATTTCAGAAGTTTGTTCATCTCCTAAACCTCCATGCTTAGTATTATGATTTCCTCTTTTTGATTTTTTAATCGTTCCAAACACATCTTTTAAGGCTTGTTGCCTTAAATTAATTTCTATTTTTGCAGTAGGACGAAAACCTCCTCCATTTCCATCTCCTCTATCTCTAGGTTGGATATATCCTTTTTCTTCTAATTCCTTAATAAAATCAGCAATACCATAATCATCCGAAGTCAAATGATGTTGTTTATCTAATTCTGTCAACCAACTCAATGCTTCATCTACATCGCCAGAAGTATGAATGAGCAACTCTTGGAATAATTCCAATAACCGTTCAAAAGGTGTTTTGTCTTCACCATCAGATTGAAATTCTGAAAATCGCCAAGTAATCATAGATTAAATATATAAAATTTATCCACTAAAAATCAAAAATATCCTCTTAGATGTAACATTTAGCATGACATCTTGTTCAATGAATGAATTGTGTAGCAAATATTTATTTTCTTTCTACTCTGAAAATGCATTTGTATTTTATTAATATGAATCCTAAATAGGTGATTTACAATTTAACATACAATTCTCATATATAACATCTAGTGTCTACAACTCAGTATGAAAGCATTCTGCTGATTTTCTATTTTACCACTAAAATTGTCAAAGAACTATAATATTTGCTAATGAACTAATGTAGCTGCTGTATGTAAGGAAATAGAAAATAAGCAACTACATTTTATTAGAGCTATTTTTTGCTATAATTTTCTAAACTCTATATCTTTAAGACCTAAATTTGATATTTCTAGACGAATGACTTCCTGTTCAGCATTTAATACTATTTTGATTAATTTATAATTTGGATTATTTGAAGTCCATTTATCTTCATCAATTTGTTTCAATGGAATTTCTTTATCTCCAACAGCTAATATAAAGGAATCTTTTTCCTTTTGTTTAAGTTGAATAAGCAAATGTAAGTTTTTACAAAAAAACAAGCCCTCAAAATTTGTTTTACTTATAGAAGAAGAGGGTTCTTTTTCGATTTTTTTGTAAGGAAACTTTAATTTGCCATTAGTTAAAATTAGTAAGTCATCCTCAAAATACAATCGAAACCCTTCTTCTACTCCCATTAATAATTCATTTTTGTTTATAGGAAAAAGGTTAGTTTCAGAATCTGAATCTGGTCTATAATACCGTAAAGTGTCATTTCGTAATATTATTTTTCTGTATAGCATATTATTTTTACCAAAATATGAACCTACAAAATTTTTAATGTGATTTTGATCTAAATTAACAAACTGCGGATTAGATTTTGCTTCCTTTTGATACTCTTCACGAAGTAAAATATCAGAAATTTGCATTCCCAAAAATCCATTATAAGACAGTCCATTTTTACTTAATATTACAATTGTCAAATCCTTTTCTGGAAATCTAAACACCGAACTTGAAAATCCACCAATGTGACCATAATCCCAAATTTTATTTATACCTTTCTCCTTATGCATAAATTGTTGCCCAAATGTAATTTCACCATTCTCTACTTCAGCAACTTGATCTTTTCCTATAAGGATTGGAGTGTCCATCTTATTGTAAATGGCTTTTTTATTGTTGAAATGTGAAAACCAAATTAGCATATCTTCCATAGTGGTAATTAATCCTGCAGGTCCATTATCATAATGTTTGACAACCCTTGGTTCAAATTTGTTGCCTTGTTTTTCATATGAAATAATATTATTGACTTGCTCAGTATTGGTAAAGTATGTATTCTTCATTTTAAGAGGGGTAAATATATTATTTTTGG
Source organism: Saprospiraceae bacterium (assembly GCA_020630895.1). Classification (GTDB taxonomy): domain Bacteria; phylum Bacteroidota; class Bacteroidia; order Chitinophagales; family Saprospiraceae; genus JAHDCE01. The sequence continues at coordinate 3,948 of JAHDII010000068.1, read as the reverse complement.
AAAATTCATGAAGGCTCTTACCACTTACTTTTTGAATTATCTTAGCCATCAGATAGGCTCCTGTCCCAGATAATGCGATTTCAGTTCCTCTAGGATAGAGATTTTTTAAAGAACCATTAAAAGCATGATCTTGCATCTTAGTAGTAAAATAATCATAGTTATTAAATCCTTGAAAATATTTTAATGCCCAATAATCTGGTAATCCATGAGTATGGCTAAGTAAGTCTATGATCCTAATATCACTGTAATCTAAGTTTGTTTTATCATCCAGATATTTGGAGATATAATCTTCTAAATTAATTTTGCCTTCTTCCTCCAATAGTAATATGGCATAAGCTATGAAATGAGGAGTCATCCCTCCAAGTCTAAATTGAACTTGTTTTTGATTTTTACAAATAAACTCTTTTGAATTGAATTGATTTTTTAGAATTTTTCCTTTATAAATAATTCCATAAGAAATTGTTGGTCCTTGTTTATACTCTTCAAATAAAAGATCAATTTGTCTTAATTGGTGCTTGTTTATTGCTTGCCCCAAAGCAAATAAAGAAGTGTGTAAGATAAGATTAGTGATTAAAATTAATTTGTACAAATTCATAGGTAAAATATTTTTATGATATAATCTCCAAAATTATTTAATCAACTGGAAAGTTTAAGCCAATACAAGTTCAGATGTATACATCTAAACCTTTTTATTCTCTAATCCCTTCTTATACTGAAGTGGAGTCATGTTAGTTTCTTTTTTAAAGGCTGTATAAAAACTAGATTTTGCTTTGAACCCACATTCCTTGCCTATGGCTTCGAGGGTATATACATGATTCGTGTGGATTAATTTTTTTACTTTTTGTATTCTAAATCTACGGAGGTGAGAAGAAAAATTAATATTATAATGTTCGTTCAAGACTTGGGAAATTTCATGTTTTCTTATTTCTGTGAGTTTTGCAATGTCATCTAATTTTAAATCTTCATTTTGGTAGTTTTGTTCTAAAGCCTGATTTACTTGTTCATAAATTTTATCAACTTCTGATGTTGAAATTTCAACCCCTCCATATTTAATAGGATGAAGTCCAATAGAAAAGAAATTTTCTGCTCTCAATAGCAATAAGAAAAGTAAGATATAAATTAAAAAGGAAAAGGATATTGCTCCTAAAATGTATGAGGATAATGGAGTAATGATATAAAGCAACCAGATAATACTAACTCCTACAAAAATTGAAATTACCCAGGTTTTTTCATTAAAAAAAACTTCAGTGCTTTTATTTAAATTTCTTCTATATTGCCAAATTAAACGTCCTGTGAGTAAAAGATAAATGAACCATTGTAAATGTATTATTGGTAAAATAAAATTTCGCCACATCTCTATGTTTTGCATATAGGGTAATAGTAAACTAATAATAGTAATAAGTATGATATATAGGATTAATTGTAGCCACCAAAAAGGAGAGGGGCCCTTTTTAAAAAAATAAAAAATATAGAAGTATAGAAATGGTCCGATTAAAAAACAAGCAGAAAGACCAATTTGCAAATATAATTCGATAAAAATAGTATCTTTATAAAAATAGAAAATGATTGATTTAGTTATTCGGATACTTAAAACTAAAAACAAACCAGCAAGAAACCTATTTTGGATCTGTGGTTTTCTTGAATTAAAAAAAAAGTAAAAAGTAAGAAAAGTTGAATTAGTAACACCAAAACAACTAAGGAAAAATAGTATGTATTGATTCTCTTCCATTTTTTAGAGGTTAGCTCTATTTACTACACATGATATTCCATTTGAAAAATCTGTAATAAAGGCTTTTTTATTAATGAATTGATAAGTGCAATATTCTAATGTCTAATGCTTGATCACAGTCAGAACCAACATCTGTTATATATTGCGGAGCACCACAAACGGCTGCTAAACCTTCTGAAAAATTATTGACTTGATAGTACTTAGGAGGAATTACCCACTTGTTCTTTAAATTTTTAAATCCGAAGTATCCTTTTTTATTAGGAATAGCTATTAAATCTTCTGAATAATAATGTTTTTCATCAGTATCATAATATGGAAAATAATGAATGAGTTTTTTACCCGTAGAATCGATATAAGCACCTTTTTCTTCAGCAATTAAAACTTTTGCAATACCATTTTTGAAATTATTTGCTCGAAGATACTTTGCTTTAATTACTACTTCTCCATCTATATTAATATATCCCCATTTATCATTTTCTAGATATAAAAATAAATTTTGAGAAAATATTGGACACCACAAAAAAATAAAAGTAATTAGTAAAAATAAATACTTCATTATGTTGTTTGTATGTAAGATTTTATTAAAAATTTTCCCTCATCCGTTTATCTAAAGAATAGGCTGTAGGCTTACTTACAAATAAAGTAAATCCTATAATTACATATAACCAACTCAATTGTGCTTGATAATTATCTACAGCCATAATATCTCCTTTTAGTACATAAAATGTAGCTACAAGCATATTTATAATTAAGATAAGTGCTGCAAATCGTGTAAACAATCCTAAAACCAATAAAATTCCAATTAAAAATTCTGCTGCTCTAGAAATATAAGCCATCGCAGTAGGCAAATTATATTGTCCCTCAAAAATTGCTGCATGACCTGCCATATAATCAGAATTAAAAATATAAATACCATGAATGATTAATCCTATTCCTGTACAAATTCTAATAATGGCAAGAGGATCTTGAAAAAATTCTCGATATAAAATGTTAGGTAGTTTCATAAAGTATGAATTTATAGGTTGAATGATATCCTAATATAGATTTTTTAATCGAGAAAATCAATTATTTAATTTCAGTTGCGGATAAATCTGCGAAGTCTATAGCTTTAAAGTTCATAGAAATAAATCGCATTCTATGGACTATGAATATATTTTGTCAAAAGTTTAATTAAAAAGTATCAGACTTTATTGCTAAAAGTTGTTTATTTTTTCTTTGTTCTTTTCCTAGACGAAAAGAACCAAAAGGAAATACTCTATTCTATTTTTAACGCGAAAAAAGATTGAAAATTCTGAATGAAATAAAACTCGCTTTTTCCTTTTGTATTTCATATTTTACTTGAAAAACTATTTTAGAATATATCTTTTTTTATTTTTTTACTTGCTCAAACAATATTTCATTTTAAACGAATTTTCTGCACTCTTTTCACTAAATTGAATAAGGTCGATCCTTTTATTCATTAATTTTTTTAGCACAAAGTACTTAATTACCCCCTTAACTCATCTCTTACTTCCATTAATGCAAAGCCTAATAAATTTTCACCGTCCCATTGTTCTGGATGTGTAGCTCTAGGATCATTTTGTGTCATACCAATTCCCCAAATTTTATCATAAGGACTTGCTTCTACAAGAATTTGATCTCCTGTATTTAATAGAAATTCTCTAAAAGATTCATTTTGACTGAACTTGTGTATATTCCCTTCTTTTACAATTTCATATTTATGTTCATTCCAAATAAAAGAATCAAAATTTTTAATTTTACGTCCTAGTTTTTTAGCTTCAGCAGGAGAATTTGCTGCAACAATTTTAGAAACCATATCAGGATCAAATAATTGTGCTTTCCCTGCCATCATCCAATGTTCTGCAGATTTATATTCTATACCATCTACAACAAAAGATTCTATCCACCATTGGCTAAAACAACTTTTAGATACAGAACCATCTTTGCTTGGAGTATGTCCCCAAAAAAATACATACTTCAAATTTTCACTTGAAGATTTTTCTAATAAGCTATATAAATTATACTTCATTTTACTTAGTTTTTTATTTAAACTAACATTAAAATACAAATTAACGGAAATTAGTTCCTAAATGCAACAAAAATGAATAAAATAATGCTTATCATCGATTAATACTTCACATTTACCGACAAATTCAAGTAATAACTCGACAAATGAATTATTTAAAGATATTTAAAGAAAAAAGCATTTATATAAAAGA